>JACQZS010000033.1 GCA_016213725.1 Acidobacteriota bacterium
GCAGTTCATGAGCACTTCCTGGAGCCAATCCCGGAGCGGTTTCTCTTCCTGGATCACGCCGCGGAACTTGAACTGCGTCTCCGTACCGGTGCCGACCAGTTTCGTCACCTGCTCGTCGCAGATGGATGCGGCCGCGATGGTGGCATTCACGTCGAAGAACGTCTCGGCCAGATCGAGCTGCTGCGTCGTGGCGAACTCGCCCAACCGGATGCCTCGCGCGCGGAGGAGCATGTTGATGGCGATCCAAACGGGGTTGGTGAGCGGCGGACCCCAGACGCGGACGCCGGGCGAGGTCCAAACCCAGCCCTTCATGCCCAGCGAGACAACGGCTTCCATCTGGTGCTCGCCGGGCCGGGAGAGTTGGAGGCCCTTGGCGTCGGAGCGCCGGATCACCAGAAATGCCGTGCCCGCGGCGAAGTTGTCCTTGTAGGTGGAATTGCCGGCGAAGACCTTGCGCCAGTCGCCGCCGGTCTGATTGCCGGACTGGTCGAGCGAGAACCAGTCCTGCGCGCCGGCGGGATCGGAGCCGAGCACTTGGCGCAGTCCGAAGCTGCCGGGGTAGCCGTGATGGTACTGTCCGTCGAGCTTGTGGCCTGAGCCGAACGCCACCAGCGGGCCCTCCCCGACGATGCCCAGCGCCTCGTAGAAATCGCTCTCGTCACGCCCGACAGCGATCTTGCAGTTCACCGGCATGGCGGAATCGGTGTAGATCTCCGGCAGGACCTGATCGTAGATGGAGTCGGCAACGAGCGAAACGCTGGTGAGCGGTGAGCGTCCGAAGCCCCAGGTTCCCGTGGAGTTGTCCTTGATGCGGACGCTCTGTGGCTCAGCGAGGATACCGCCGTAATAGCGCTTCATGCCGTGCGCCAGGCAGCCGTTCTCTGTCTCGTAGCCCTTGTCGCACTTCGACGCATCGGCGTTCGGGAAGTGGACCAGGTCGAGAGCGCCGGCAGTCGAGTACGGGCAGGCTTGGGAGTTGAACGGCTTCCAGCAGGTGCGCGAGATCTTGCGCGTGGGATACGGCAGATTCAGTTCGTAGAGGCCGTCGGCAGCGGTGACGTGGAATTCCGGGCCAGCGTCGCAGGCCCAATTGACGATCTCGCCCTTCCAGAGATCGAGCTTGATGCCAGTGCCGACGTGGAAGAGGGAGAACTCCAGGGCGGCTCGGTACAGGTCGACGTCGTTGGCCAGGTCGCGCATGGCGCGGTCGGCGTTGCCGAATGAGAACTGCGCCTCGTCAGCCTCATTGCCCATGCCCTGCGAGATGCCGTCGAACTCCAACAGGCGCGCCTGATGGAGTTGGCCGCCCACCGTGCAGCGCCGGTCGGACAGATGGATTGCGGGATACCCGGGCTGAAGCGGTTGGATCTTGATGAGGGGGACGATCTGCTGGACCTGCGACAGTAGGGCGTCCTTGAGCCCCTGCGACGGGAATCGCGTCACCGTTTGGCTCAGCGAGTAGCTGGGCGAGGACGACGGGATCTCAACCAGGGTGACGCCGAGTGAGCACACGGCATCGGTGAGCATCTCCCAGGAGAGCGGCTCGTTGGCGAAGCGGCACGTGTAAGCTGTGGTGCCATTGCCGTCGTCGTTCGGTGCGTTGTAGGTGAACGCTCCGTACGGACCGTACTTCGTCTCCCAAAAGTTGCGCAGAGCGATTCGGTCAGGATCGCGCAGCCAGGCCTTGCGAACGGAGAACCGCTTGGCGCCCGTACCGAGCAAGAATCGCTGTTCGATCTTCGCGTTGCCGGAGCCGAACTGGTGCACGAGAATCTCGTGCGCCTGCGCGCGGCCGTGCGGGTAGTCCGGCACGAGCGGAAACACTCCTGACGGCGCGATCTCCGGAACCACAATGTTGCCGATGTAGTCAGGCACGAATCAGCGCTCCTCGACGCGGATCAGGAACGAACGGTCCTCGGTGCGGCCGCCGGTCGTCGTGATCCGGTTGGTCACCGAATAGCTCTGCCCCGCCTCGCCGCCCGAAAGCCACACCGTCGCCTTCGTGGGCGAGTTGGTCTCGCTGGCCTTGGTGATGCCGGCCGCCACGATCCACTCGCTCGTGGCAATCTCGTCGCCGGCGAGCCACCGGGTCCAGTCCACTGAATAGTCGAGGACGGCATGGGGGTCTTTCGCGAATATCATGCGTCGATACTCCGGGTCTCCACCTGCACCTCGAGGGTGCGATCCTCTCTGCCTGCGGCCAGCTCTCGCTGCTCGCGCCGGACGACGACGCTGCGAACCTCGAAGTCCACGAACAGCGTCCGGGACTCCCGCCGGACGGAGAATCTCCGGTGTGCGGGCGTGAGCACCGCGGACAAGAAGGCAGCGAGGGCCTGCGCCCAACCGGCGGCCGCCGCCGACAGGCCCCGCACGCCGCTGAGCAGGCCCAGCAGCAACGACGTACCCGTCGCCTGTGCGGCCAGCGGTCGCACACGGGCCAACTGTGCGCCCAGGGTGGCCAGCCCTGCTGCGAGGCCATGGAGCCCACGAAGCGCAGTCAGGTGCGCGGAAACCTGCGCAGTCGCAGCAGCGTGGGCCGAGATGGTCCGAACTGCCGCCAGGGAGCCGGTGGTGTTGCCCCAGCCATCACCTGCGCCTGCGAACGCCCGCCGTCGCACCAGCGTGGCGCGCGTTTCAGCCAACCCGATCGCAGGCCCCGCCAGGCGCCGCAGAACCATGAAGCTGGCATCGCCGGCGGCCTGTCCGGATAGCACCCCTTCCAAAGAGTTGACTTTCGCACCGCGTCGGAACAGCAGAAGGAGTGACATCGAACCCTACTTCTGGACTGCCATCTCGAAGACCTCCGCGCCGCCCATGCGCTGCAGGAGGATGAACACGAGCTTCGTCGCTCCGTCCACGAACATAGCCGTCGCCATGCGCTGTCCCGCCGCTGCTGTCCCCTGTGGGTAGCGCATGTAGAATGCCGGGCTGAGGACCCGGTTCTTCACATCGAACTTCAGACAGCGCTGGCCGCCGTTGTAGTTGACGAATGCGAAGCGCCCATTCCCGGTGTAAGGATCCGGGGTGATGGTGCTGCCGGTGGTGAATAACACGCCGCCGGAACCACCATAGGCGATCGCGCCGGTCCACAGGCCGTTGGCGCCGCCCGCGATGTCACACAGGTCCAGCGTGGCGACGTTGCCGCCGCGGAAGCTGAAGATGTAGCTGTGGCGGGCCTGCTTGGCCGCGTCCGGCCGCATGAAGAATGACCCGCACGATACGCAACCTGCGCCCATGGCGGCGGGACGCGCGCCAAACGTCGCGGTATCCCACGCATTCGCGCCGATGTTGTACGTGAACGTGCTGGTGCTCGCCGCGGACCAGAGCAGGATGCGATCACCGTTGTTCTCGATCACGAAGACCGCGCTCGACGACGGCGTCACCGTCCAGTTGCTCGACACCGTGTAGACAGCCGAAGGACCCGCCGTATGAGAAGCGACGTTGCGGCGCTGGCCCACGGCTGTCGGGTTCACCGTGTCCTGTACGATCCGGATCTGGAAGTTCCGATACTCGTTGGCAAGCACTGCCGCATCGCCGCTGGCCGCCTGGCCGGTGATCGTACTCGCCGTGGCTGCCGTCGCCGTCAACTGGCCGAGGTAGCCGTCGCCGGGATTCGCATCGAACGGCACGTAGGATTCGTCGAGCCCGACGAAGCTGGAGTCGGTGTTGATGGTACCTGGCAGGTTCGTCGTCGCGAGATTGCCAGAGAATGAGTTGGTGGCGAGGTCGTAGTATTTCCAGACGCCGGCCGCCAGGGTGCCAGCACCCAACAGGTACAGGCGTCCGGACAGGATCTCGTAGGCGTCGCCAGTTGCGGGCGTGAATGACAGCGGCGAGTCCAGATAGAGCGTGGGCGTGGTTCCGCCCGTGTTGCCGACGATGTAGCGTTCCTCGGTCTTGCCCGATCCGCCGGCGCTGCTGCCGATGATCCGGATCTTGTGCCCGTTGCTGTTGCCCTTGTTCGCCAGTTGGTTCGGCGCGACCGCCGCTGGCAGCGCCGTGTTCAAGACCACGCTCGAAGTTGTAGATCCAGTGGCGAGGGTTCCGCGCGGCCCCTGCGACGGCATCATCACCGCCCCGGCCCCCGCGCCGAACGTCCCGGCTAGGGCAGGCGAGGAGAGCGTGAACCAGTCGTCGTCTTCCACGTCGTAGGCGTGCAGGGCGGTGTTGCTCGCCAGCAGAAACACGTAGGCTCCGCGGTCGCTGTTGTTGCGGAGCCCGGCCGCCAACTGCGTGCCCGCGCCGGATGCCGCTGGAGCGTTGGCGATGGGCCGCCATTCGGGAAGGTCGATGAGCGGTTTGAATCCTAGAGTCGTGGGCATCAGGTGATCCTCTGGCGAACGGAGTTGTTCCACAGATTGCGGTCCGTGGGTTTCAAGAGCACGTCCAGGATGGGGAAGCCCGCCATCTGGGTTTGGTTCGTCACGGTGCTGACCGTTGTCACGGTGGAGACAGTGGCGAGGGTGAGGCTGGCCGTTATGGCGTCGAGGAGAACGCGCTGACGGCCGGTGCCAGGATCCTGGGACATCGGGCGCGTGATGGCCTCCAGGATCGCGTACAGGGCGGCGTTCAGGTCGGAGAGGCTAACCTCCTGCGTGCCGTCGGCGCGTACGCTGGCATGGTTCTCCGATCCCTCGGCACCGTCGGTGAGCTTTACCCGCTGGTAGTGTCGCCCGCTGCCAACCTGGTCGGTAGCGACCGTCGCACCTGCGCCGGGTGAAATATCGATGTTGTCGGGCATGTCAGTCTTCCTTCACGACCAACGCTCCCGGCGCGAACTGCCCGTAGTCGTCCTGTTCCACCGTCTTGGGTGTCGGCAGCACGTCCCAATAGAGGAGGGTGCCGTTCGTCTGCGCGTCGAAGATGCCGAAGGCGACGGCCTGCAGCCAACTCGCCGATGCCGGCCCAAACGAGATGCTGTTCGTGTTGGCGATCTTCCGGACGTTGCCGGTGTCGGTTGCCGGCGCACCGAACGTGGCGGCCTGTCGTTGATAACCACTGCCAGCGAGTTCGGTGCCCGATGCGGCGTCGTTGGCGGGCGCCGCTGAGAACAGGCCCACGTAGGGCGATACGCCATTGAGCGTTGTGCCGCGCAAGACGTTCAGAACGGCGTCAGTGTGAGCTTGCGATTTGCCGGGCATGTTCAGGCCACCTCGATCAATTCGATGGAAACGTCCGCGCGGCCAAGGGAGACCGACTGGCTCCACTCGCCGGCAAAGCGGACAGCGTAGCGGCCTGCAGCGGCCTGGCCTGTCGGATCAGGCGAGAACTTCGGATTCGTCTCATACGGGTCGTAGAAGTAGAACGGTTCGGCCGGGCCCTTGCGGGCGTCGTAGAAATCGCGGAGTGCCGCGAGTTGCGCCGGCGTCAGGCGTTTCGCGAGACGCCAGCGCTTCCGGCTGTTCGAGGCCTGGGCCGATCGCTGGGATTCGCCGTCGCGGTACTCGTTGTCGAGGACCGGGTACTCGCGCTCGTGCGAGAAAGCGCGCGAAAGACTGAGCGGCAGCACGGTAGCTGGAGCCGCATTCTGAACTGAGCCAGGCATCAGGCCGTCACCAGGTCCAGGAGGCGTTGATCCGGCCGCGCGCCGATCTTGCCGGCGACAAAGCGCGCGTAGTTCGCTGGATGGTTGCCATCGGCGGAGGGCGCGTACATGCGAAACATCTCCTCCGCCGTCGGCGGCTTACCGTTCGTGTAGCGGCCGTCGAGGTACTGGCCCACCAACACGCGCAGGATGCGCCAACCTTCCTCGATGGCACGCTGGCTCAGCTCCTCGCGAGAGGCACCGGGAAACCGCGCGGACGCCCAGGCAACGAAATCGACGTAACCGCGATGGCTGGGATACGCACTGCCGCGCGCGTCGCGCCACTGACGGATGTTTCCCGGATTCGCATTCCGCTGGGCAAGGGTAGGCTGCGCGGATGTGAGATAAAACCCCTCCATCTCCGCGATCGCGCGGGCGACCTTCTCGATGAGTTCCTGGCGTGTCATGACACGATCAGTCCCGGACTGAGCTGCAGTCCCGTCATCTCGCGCCGGCCGGCATTCTGTTTGGTGGCGGTCATCGCCGCCGATTGAACGGCGCGCGGATTCTCGACCACCACACGCACGGTCTCCTTCTCGAAGAACTCCTTTGCGCCCGGCACGGTGATGTTGATCACTGTTGGACCAGCCGCGGAAGCAACGCCCCCGCCGATCCGGGCGAAGGTGAGGCCGCTGACGCTCTGTTGGAAGAGGCTGCCGCCCTGCTGGAGCAGCGACGCCGGGCGCATGGTGGCCGGAAGACCGGAGGTGCCCTGGCCAGTGGAGAGGCCATACAGTTCGACCAGGTCGCGGATTTGCTGGCTGCGGATGGCCATGTCGAGGTTTCCGCCGAAGCCCTGCTTGGCGATATCCACGATTTGCCTCAGCACGCCCTTGTCGCTGATGTCCACGCCGTAGGTCGCCTTGATCTTCTCCCGCGCCTTCTCCTGCGCGCCTTTGATGAACAGGCGCACGATCCCGGCAGCGAACCCAATGCCCGCACCGATCGCCGCACCCAACGGGCCGCCGAATTTCGCGCCGATGAGGGCGCCGCCCGCAGTGGTCTCTCCGACGCCAAGCCACCCGCCACGCCGAAGACCATCCATCGCGAGCATCGCACCGCCCGCCAGCATCGCGCCGCCCTGCATGCCGCCCACGCCGCGCGCGCCGGAGAGCTACGTCATGTTGCCCAACTCGTCCATGCGCCAGCGTTCCGGGCGGAACCCGATGTTGCCGAGGTTCGTCAGCCAGTCCTTGTACCCTGAGGCCATCGCTCCCCAGCCACCGAAGCGGCCGCCAGCACCGGACGCGCCCGAAGCACCACCGCTGGGGATAAACGGGGGCGTGCCCCATCCACCCGCCGAGCCAC
>JACQZS010000012.1 GCA_016213725.1 Acidobacteriota bacterium
CTTTCTCCGGAGCGCCGGCGGTGGCGCCGTCGGCGACGCTGGCGGCCTGGAGCTGGACGTAGTCAGGGGCGGCGCCGCCGGTCATGTTGGTGATGGGATTGCGTTCGGTGGCGCCGGCGGCGATGGGCTTGGTGGAGAGGCACTCCTTGTAATAGGAGAAGGTGGAACCGGGGTAGCCGACGAGTTCGATGAAGTAGGCGGTGAGGGGCTGGGCAGAGGTGTTGCGGACGACGAGGGCGGAGCCGCCGTCGGTGGCATCGACCTTCAACTCGGGGAGTGCGGCCTGACCGCAGAGAGCGAGGGCAGCCAGAGGAACGAGGAGGAGGCGGGCGAATGACATGGCGAGGCCATTATATGCGCGGTAGAGATAGAATGCGGGTGGTTCATCAACATGCGCACTCTCATCTGCATTGCCTTGACAGTGGCGGCGAGCCTGACGGCTCAGGTCCGCTACACACCGGCCGACCACACGATCACGATCGACGGGAAGCCATTCGCGGCATTTGACCTGGGCGAGTCGGCCGGGAAGCCGTTCCTGGCGCCGCTACGCTCGGTTTCGGGCAAGATTGTCACGCGGCGGTTCCCGATGGAGATGGTGGAAGGGGAAAGCCGCGACCACCTGCACCACCGCGGACTGTGGTTCACCTACGACGACATCAATGGCGTGAAGTTCTGGGAGAACGACCCTTCGTACAAGAAAGAGCCCAAGGGGCGGCAGGTGGTGAGGGAGACGGCGTGGAAGAACGGCAAGGACGCGGGGACGCTGGAAGCGGCGCTGGAGTGGTGCGGGCCGGATGCGAAGGTGCTGCTGGTGGAGAAGCGGCTGATGACCTTCCACGCGGACCCGAAGCTGCGGGTGATCGACTTCGACATCACCTTGACGGCGGCGACGGACGTGACGATTGGGGATACGAAGGAAGGCGCGTTCGCCATCCGGCTGGCGGAGCAGTTCACTGAGCGGCGTGGCGGGAAGATCACGGACGCCGAGGGCCGCGTGGGGATGAAGCAGGTGTGGGGCAAGCGGGCATCGTGGGTGAACTACGACGCCGAGTTGGATGGCGAGAAGCTGGGAGTGGCGATCTTCGATAATCCCAAGAACCCGCGCTATCCGGCTTACTGGCACGCGCGCGACTACGGGCTGTTTTCGCTGAATCCGTTCGGGCAGAACGCGTTCGACCCGAACGCGCCGGAGAACATCCAGAAGCTAAAGAAGGACGAGCAGATCCACCTGAAGTGGCGCGTGGTGATCCACCCGGGCGACACGGACGTGGCGGCGCTGTACAAGGCCTACGCGGCCGGCAAGTAAACTACGGCTTGGCGGGCTGCAGGAGGCCGATGGCGTTGCCGTCGGGATCCATGAACCAAGCGAAGGAGCCGGTGGGGATCTTGATGGGGCCGACGATCTTCCTGCCGCCGAGAGCGATGGCCTGATCGAGCGAAGCCTGGACGTCTTCGACATCGACGTAGAAGGTGACGTAGTGTTCGGGCTCGTGGCCGAGCGAGGTGATGTGGCCCTGGATGCCCTGGGCGCTGCCGGTGTCGATGTTGGTGGCGGGGCCGGCTTCGGTGGTGTTCCAGCCGAAGAGTTTTCCGTAGAATGCCGCAGTTTTGGCGCGGTCGCGGCAACCGATTTCAAAGTGAACGACGGGACGGCCCATGGGCTTGGCTCCTCCTTGATGAGCGACAGTTGGGGCGGCGGCGGCGAGCAGCAAAGCGGCGCGCCGCGTGAGCAGAGAGACGGGCGGGGTTTTCATTCTGAATCCCAGATTTCTGTGATGCTAGCACGGAAACTGAGAGTCAGTACTGAGCGACGACGGTGAGCGGCGCGGCCGAGGGTTGGAGGCGGACGCATTCGCAGGCGGGGTCGAAGGTCGCGGGCGCGCCGTTGACGGTGATGGACTTGGGCGCGCGCTTGCCGGGGACGCGGAGATGGAGCGCGATGGAGTGCGGCGCGATGGGGAGCGGCTGGATTTCGGCGCGGAGAGAGTCTGTGCCGGCAGTGAGGTGGTAAGTGAGATTGCCGAAGTGGGTGGGGGCGTTGTCGGCGGCGATGGACTGTCCGGGGGCGAGCCAGGAGCGGGCGGTGGCGGCGGCGAGGTGGAGATCGTTCGAGTGTTCGAAGACCAGGGCGTCGCGGAGGAAGCGGACGACGGCGAGGGGCGTCCAGAGGTGCTGGCGGTCGCCGGCGGTTTTGGCGGAGCCGGGCTCGAGGCCGCGCTCCTCGCACCAGGTGGTGAGGGGCGTGGCGTGGTTGAGGGTGGAGTAGAGATAGGCGATGGCGGCGTCGCCGTTGCCGCGGCGGAGATGGGCTTCGGCGAGGTTGTCGAGCGAGATGGCTGGCCAGGTGCCGTCGGCCATCCAGCCGGTGTGGACGGGCTGGCCGCCGGGGCTCAAGTTAGCCTCGATCTTACGGAGGGTGCCGTCGATCAAGGGGTGCTGCGGCTCGAGCAGGCCGGTGGGCGTGAGCGAGTAGAGAGCGCCCCAGCGGCTGCCGTCGGTGTTGTTGGCGCTGCCGGGAATCCAGCGGTAGCCGCTTTCGGAGATGGCGCCCTGGTCGAGAGACGCGAGGATGGCGGCGCGGGCGGACTGGTAGTTGCCGCGGAGTTCGGCGGCTTCCGTGGGGTGACGGAGAAGGGCGGCGGCTTCGGCGGCGAGGCGGTCGGCAAAAGCGGCGAGGAAGTTGTGGGGGTAGAAGACGCCGAAGTAGTCGCCTTCGCGCATGAGGCCGCCGTCGCCCATGCCTCTGGGGAGGAGTCCGTTGGAGGTGGTCTTACGCTGGTCGGCCTGCCAGCGGGCGGCGCGGAGGAGGCGGGGATAGAGGGCTTCGAGGTAGGCGCGGTCGCGGGTGAGGTAGTAGTGCTCCATGGCGGCCCAGGCCTTCATGCCGGCGGCGCCCCACATGTGATGGGCCCAGCCTTGCGGGTCGTTCCAGTTGCCGTCTTCGGCCTGGGAGTCGAGATGGACGCGGAGGCCATCGGCGGCGGCGGCGTGGTGGCCCATCTGATCGAGGGCGATGGCGGTGAGGGAGGGCTCGAAGGGGTTGGTGCTGCGGTAGAGGTCGGTGCCGCAGATGGTGCCGGTGTAGTTGCGGGCGAGGGGCTCGCGCATGATGTAGAGGTCGGCGAGAGAGGCTTGGAGAGCTTCGGCGACGCCGGGATCGGGAATGGAGAAGCGGGCGCCGGAGGCGAGGAGCTGTTGCCAGACGCGCTGGGCGGCGGAGAAGTGGGCGGACCAGTTGGCGGCGCGGAGTTGGGGGAGATCGGATTGGTAGGCTTCGTGCGGGCGAAGCAGCCAGCCTTGGGCTTCGCCAGCGGCGGGGATCTGCCAGTGAGCGGTGAGGGCCTTCTTTTCGGGTGCGGCGGGCTGACCGCCGAGGGCGAGGAAGAGAACGCGATCGGGGCGTTCGAACTGCATGGCGAGGAGGGTGTCGGGATCGCGGGCGGGTTCGATCCAGGCGGGGTTGGCGGCGACCCAGCCGCCGAGGAGTTCGGCGCGGAGAGAGAACCGATGAGCGCGGCCGTCGGTGCTGCGGAGAGCGAGGCGGCCGACGGCGCCCGGTTCGGCGCCGGCGAATTCGAGGCGGATGGCGGCGCCGGAGGCGGTGTATTCATTGACGAGGATGGGCGCTCCGCCGGGGGCGCGGCGCCAGGTGCTTTGGGTGAGGGGGGAACCGTCGAGAGTGAAAGTGAGCTTGACGCGCCACTGGACGCGGGGCGGTTTCCAGACGGAGAGGGGGACGGAGCGGAGATCGTCGTAGGTCCAGAGAAGGGTGAGGGAGCCGGGCTCGAGATCGAGCAGGGTTTTGACACTGGCGCCGGGGAGGCCGACGGTGAGGCGATGGGGCGGGGCGAAGGCGTAGGAGTAATCGACGCGTTCCGCGGCGGCGGCGGAGAGGCAGAGTGCAAGCAGCCAGAGGGCGCGCATGGAGACAGTATCGGCGAGAACGCAAGTGGCGCGCTGGAAGGGTATGATCGAATGCGTGCTTGGCGTATTGGATTCGACAATCATCCTGGTGAGCCTGCTGCTGGTGGTGGGCGCGGTGCTGCGGGCGGCGGGCAAGAAGCAGACCGACTCGGAGTACTTTCTGGCAGGCAGAGACCTGCGCTGGCCGTTCATCGGGATGTCGCTGCTGGCGTCGAACATCAGCGCGGAGCACGTGGTGGGGCTGGCCGGCGACGGATATCGAGTGGGGATGGTGACGGGCGGCTACGAGTGGATGGCGGCGTGGTGCCTGATCATCCTGGCGACGCTGTATGCGCCGCTGTACCTGCGGAGCAGGATCTACACGATTCCGGAGTTTCTGGAGCGGCGGTTCGGGTGGGAGCTGCGGGCGTTTCTCTCGGGCAATCTGCTGGTGATGAACGTACTGGCGAAGAACGCGATCGACTTGTGGGCGGGCTCACTGCTGTTCGTGATGCTGTTCGGGTGGAACCAGATGGCGGTGATGGTGCTGTTGAGCGTGTTC
>JACQZS010000029.1 GCA_016213725.1 Acidobacteriota bacterium
CTCCGCCTCCGATGATCAGCAGGTCCCAGCGATCTTTCTCCGACCGCAGCCGGTCCACTTGCTCTGAACGGATCATGGCTACTCCTCCCAGGACTTCGCCCGCTCCACCGCCTTCGCCCACTTCCACCGCATCGCCGCCGCCTGCTCCCTGCTCATCGCCGGCTCAAACCGCCGCCCCACTTTCCACTTCGCCGCAATCACGTCCCTGTCCGCATACACGCCCGTCGCCAGTCCGGCCAGGTACGCCGCGCCCAGCGCCGTCGTCTCCGTCACCGCCGCCCGCACTACCGGCACGCCCAGCAAATCCGCCTGGAACTGCATCAGCAGGTTATTCTGCGAGGCCCCGCCGTCGACTCTCAGCTCTTCCAATCCGATCCCCGAATCCGCCTCCATCGCCGCCACCAGGTCCGCCACCTGAAATCCAATCGACTCCAGCGCCGCCCGCGCGATGTGCGCCGACGTCACGCCCCGCGTCAACCCCAGCATCGCTCCGCGCGCATAGGCATCCCAGTGCGGGGCGCCCAAGCCCGCAAACGCCGGCACCAGCAGCACTCCGTGGCTATCCGGCACGCTGGCTGCCAGCGGCTCGATCTCCGCCGCCGACTTCACAAATCCCAGCCCGTCCCGCAGCCACTGCACCACCGCGCCCCCGATGAACACGCTGCCCTCCAGCGCATACTCGCACCGCCCCCCCGTCTCCCACGCCACCGTCGTCAGCAGCTTGTTCCTCGACTCCACTGGCTGCCCGCCCGTCTGCATCAGCATGAAACAGCCCGTGCCGTACGTGTTCTTCGTCAGCCCCGGCGTGTAGCAGGCTTGCCCGAACAACGCCGCCTGCTGGTCTCCCGCCACGCCGGCAATCGGTACGCCCGCCGAAAACACGCCGTGCGAGGCGATTCCGAAGCTTCCGCTCGAAGGCCTCACTACCGGCAACAGCGCCCGCGGAACGCCCAGCAGCCGCAGCATTTCCTCATCCCACTGACGCGTTTGGATGTTATACAGCAGCGTCCGCGAAGCGTTGCTCGGATCGGTGGCGTGCACCGCCCCGCCCGTCAAGTTCCACATCAGCCACGTGTCCACCGTGCCGCACGCCAGCTCGCCCCGCTCCGCCCGCTCCCTCACGCCGGCCACGTTGTCCAGGATCCAGCGTATCTTCGTCCCCGAGAAATACGGATCCAGCACCAGGCCCGTGCGCGTTCGCACCTCGTCCTCCGCGCCCGCCCTCTTCAGCTCGTCGCAGAAGCCCGCCGTGCGCCGGTCCTGCCACACGATGGCGTTGTACACCGGCCGGCCCGACTTGCGGTCCCAAACCACCACCGTCTCCCTCTGGTTCGTGATTCCGATCCCCGCCACCTGCCCCGCCTGCAGCCCGGCCAGGCTCAGCGCCTCGGCCGCCACGGCAATCTGCGTCTCCCAGATCTCGCCGGGCGAATGCTCCACCCAGCCCGCTTGCGGGAAGATCTGCGTGAACTCTTTCTGAGCCACGCTCGCCATCGTGCCGCCCTCGTCGAATACGATCGCCCTGCTTGAAGTCGTGCCTTGGTCCAACGCCAACAGATATGCCATGGGAATCCTCTACTCCGGCTATGAGATTATCAAAAGCTCATGCCCAATTCGCTCGAACTCTGGCTCATCCGCCACGGCGAAACCGCGTGGTCTCTCTCCGGCCAGCACAGCGGCCGCCATGACCTTCCGCTCACTCCTCATGGCGAGGACGAGGCCCGCCAAACCGCCCATGCCCTGCGCGGCGTCGCTTTCGATCTGGTCTTTTGCAGTACCCTCCAGCGCGCCCGCCGGACCTGTGAGATCGCGGGCTTCCTCGATCAAGCCACCCTCGACCCCAGCCTCCAGGAATGGGACTACGGTGACTGCACCGGCTACACCCGCGCCCAGCTCGCCGAACGTTTCCCCAATTGGTCCATCTGGGATGGACCCGTGCCCAACGGCGAATCCATCGAGGCCGTCGCTGCCCGCGCCCGCGAAGTCATCGCTCGTCTCCGCGCCCGCTCCGGCCGCATCGCCCTCTTCGCCCACGGCCACTTCCTGCGGATCTTCGCCACCCAGTTCCTCGGCATCCCGCCCCAGCATGGCCGCCACCTGGCCCTCCACACCGCATCGGTCTCCATCCTCGGCTTCGACGACGGCTATCCCGCCATCCAGGCCTGGAACCGCAAGTAATGTAGACAATCGCCGAGGCTGGAAGAGGATTGTGGTGCTGTGATTCCCGCCCCCTCTCGGCGAGCGGCCGCGTCCGTTCGGCTGCCGCGTGCTTCCGGGCGGCCCTCAGCCCGCCGCGCGGCGGGGAAAGAAGAATCCATCCGGACCCGCCGGAACAAGCGTGCCGGTGCGCTGGATCTTGCCCGGCTGGGCCGACGAGTTCATCGCTACGATCCCGTGCTCAAAGAGCCGCGACACCACGCTGCCTTCCTGCTCCCACGCCGTCTCCGCCGGGGCGCCGGTCTCATTGAAATAGATCGGATCCTGCTCGAGTTCGGCCCGTTGCGGCACCATCAGGTACCCGGTGTGATCCCATAGCCTCGAGACGGCCCAGGAGTACCTCGCCGCCGGGCCCGCGGACTCCGGTGTCGCGTAGTTCACGTGGACGAACCGTACATTCGGAAAGCGCTTCGCCGCGGGCAGCACCAGCTTCTCCATCGGCACGCGGATGCTCTCCCACGGCGCGCGGTCATCCTGCCAGGCGCGAAAGCGCGTGCGCGGCCCCTCGATGCCGGTGAAGTAGCTTTCGGTGAGATCCATGTCCGCATGCGGCAACAACTCCGCCGCGTGGCGGTAACCCTGGTTGAGGAAGATCAGCTTCTTCGGCCCGATCAGCCGGCGCAATTCGCCCAGAAACTGCCCCTGGCAGGCGTCGTAGCTCAGCCCCGGCCAGCGCTTCGAAAATGCCGCCTGCATATTCGCGGGCAGCTGCTCGGAGCCTACCGTGTCGAAAAAGAAGCCTTCGTAGGAAGACTGATTCAGCAGCTGAGCCAGCCAGCGCGTTCGGCCGGCGCGCAGGTCCGGATTCCCGAAGTCATACCAGTACGCGGAGCGGTTCGGGGCTGCGGATCCTCCGCCCGAAGGAACTTCGCTCAGCAGCCAGCCTTTGCGGGACCGTACCTGCCGCTCCCATTCGCGATGGCTCGCCGGTTCTCCCGGATACAGGCCAGTGGACCATTCGTAGGCCAGCAGTCGCGGCCCGCCGTCGCGGAGCTTTCGGGTTTGCTCGGCGCTGAGCACCCCCCCCGTCACCAGCAGCGGGAACCGCGTGTACCAGCGCAGGGCGTTCGGGCTGAATACGGCCTCATAGTGGAACGCCACTCTGTCTTGCGCCGAACCACCCATAGAGGAGCTAGCCGCCATGCCCAACAGCCATTTTCGCCGGCTCCAGGTCATGGCGCAATTGCCAGCGTGATCCCGGCCTGCGCTTCCCCGGCGGCGCCGCTCAGTTCCACGGCGACTTCATCGCCCCCGGGCGCGGAGGCCGGGATGCGGATGTACATCTGCTGCAGTCCCGGCATTCCGGGCACTCCCGCTAGCGGAGAGACCACTTCCGCGTCCTGCCCGCCGATCTTGACCGCCACTGCGCCTTCACCGAATCCAGTTCCCCATAGCCCTACAATCGCGCCCCGCTGGGCGGGATTGGACTTCGAGTTCAATGTTCCGTCTTCGTAGATGCCCACCAACTGGCCCTTGCCCGATGAGTCGGCGGTAAATAGCCCGGGATGTAGTGGAACTACCGGTAGTTCCGCCGGGACGGACTTTGCCGCCGTGCGGAGAACTTGCAGCACGGTTCGCTCGCGCCCGGCGGCCTCCCGAGGCACGACCGCCGAAACCTGTGACGCGTTGATGGAGATCAGTTCCGCCGCAATCCCGTCGAAATAGACCGAAACGCCCGCCAGCGTGGTCGTGCTTTCGGCCGGCCCTGAACGGACCAGAGGATACTGGCCGAAACCCGAACCCAGAATCGCAACGATTTCATTCGGCGCCACGCCGCCCGGCTGCAGGCTCGCCGCGTTCACCACCTTGGCGGCCTCCGGCGGCTTTCTCTCCCGGCAGGGTTCGCGGAAGCCGTCCAGCTCGTACTGCATCCGCATGGAGTTGAAGTTCATGACGTTCGCCTGCTGGCAGAACTCCGCCGAAGGCAGCTCGTACTCCACGTGGAATACCGCTTTGCCGGCGCCGGTAAACAAGGTGAGCGCCGTGCACTCGCGGTACTCGAAGCACTGCTCGTTCAGCGCCCAATCGAAGTCATTCACCAGGTACTTCACCTGGTCCACGTCGTTCTTCAAGCCCACGCTCAACCCTCTGGCGTGCGCCGCCGCCGCGAGGAAGCGGTTGTATTTGAGCTGATCGTCTCCCTTGAGCGAAAAACCGCTCCGGTTGCTGTAGCCATCCACGTTGTCCGGCTCAACGCCATCGAAACCCTTGGCTCTGCACAGGTCCAGCCGCGCCTCCATGATCGGGCCCAGCACGTCCAGCCGGCGGATATCCAGCCACTTTTCGTCCGGCCATCCCGAAACGCCCCGTCCTTTTACCCAATCCGGAAACGCCGCCGCATCCGGTCTCCACGGTTCGAACGTGCCTGCGCTCATGTAGCACACCGCGCGCGCTCCCTTGGCGTGAATCGCCGCTACTTCTTCCTTGCTCGTATCGAACAGATCGATATCGAACATCTCCACATCCGCGGACAAGTCCACTTTCCCGCTCAGTTGCCACTGCCAGCTCGTCTCCGGCAAGGGCCGCCAGACGGGATCTGAGCCTTGAACTGCCGGCAGGATGAACAGACTGAAGCACAACATCGACACTCTCATACCAACCTTCTTCCTGTTCCCAATGCTGCCAATCGTGCAGCTGCAATGCAGCCGGTTTATCCATATTGAGTGTGAGCGGCCGGCCGTTGATCGCAAATAGTACCGGAGTATGGAAAACTACCGCCTCATAGTACCTGTGCCAGGGCTGTCGCCAGTACCACCAAATACCAACTCCAGTAATCTTCCTGTTCCGAAAGCGAGCTACTAAACTCACTTCACTAGGAGCAATTGACAGTGAAGAAAATTCAGCTCGCCTTCGCGTTCCTCTTATTGTTGCCGGTCGCGGCGGATCTGATGTCCTCCGGATTGTTTACGGCATCTGCCGGCAAGAAATCCGACAAGATCAAACCAGCCCCGCCGGAACCGCCGGTCATCAAGTCCCTGCCCCTGCCGGTACTCCCCTCCAAACCCGGAACCGCCCCCTCAACCCCCATCCTGGGCCCGTCCGCTCCCGCGCCCATGGCGCCCATCTTTGCTTCGTCCCCTCGCGCCATGAAGCTGCTGGTTCTGACGGCCACCGGCAACGAGCCCAGCTTTCAGGCGATTACCTTCTTCCTGGGCTACCTGGGTATCCCTTACCAGAGCGTAATCCTCAGCCAGAACCCTCTGCCCCAGCTCTATAGCGGCAGCAGGGGCGAGTATCAGGGTATCGTTCTCGCCACCGGAAATCCGGCCGTCTGCGACCCCAATTGCCGCGCACTGCTCACGGCGGCCGACTGGACCGCCCTCGACAACTACGCCCGGGACTACGGCGTTCGCACTGTCGCCTGGTACGCCTGGCCTGAGGCACGCTACGGACTCGCCTCCGCCACTGGTGGCGGAGTTTCCACCGATACCGTCACCGCTTCCATGGCCTTCACCTCTTCCGCCGCTTCCGTCTTCCCCTACTTGAATCGCAGCAATCCGCTGAAGGTCAAGCAGGCCTACTATTACCCCGCCATAGCTTCAGCCGCTTCCGGAGAAACGACGGTGCCGCTGCTCACCATCAACGGAAGCACGGTGGGCGCACTGCACACGAAGGCCGATGGACGGGAGTACCTGGCCTTCACCTTTGATAACAACCCCTACCTCACACACTCCCTCGCCGTCCAGTACGGGGTCTTCAACTGGGTAACCAAAGGCGTCTTCCTTGGCGCACGCAAGGCCTACTTCATTCCTCAGAATGACGACTATTTCCTGGAGAACGATCTGTTCGAGTTCGGTGTCCCCGCCTGCATGCCGAGCGACTTCACGAACGAGCCCACCTCCGACGCCAGCAGCGTCTGCGCCACTGACCGTATGGACACCGGCGACCTGAAAGCGATCGTCTCCTGGCAGGACAAGTGGAAGGCCACCACGCAGTACAGGAACTTCAAGGTGACCATGGCCTTCAACGGCTGGGGCGCCTCCGCGAAATACGGCGGCCAGGGCCCGGACAAAGACCCCCTCACCACCGAAACCCTCGCGCAAAAGAGCAAGTTCTTCTGGATGAACCACACCTACGACCACGAGAACCTCGATTGCTATAACCCGGTCCCCAATAGCGGCAACTGCGTCCAGGCGGACTACAAGCAGTCGGTCGCAGAAATCTCCCAGAACGTGGCGGTCTCCAAGGCCATGGCTCTTCCTCTCGATGCCACTTCCATGGTCACTCCGGGGATCTCCGGCCTCTACAATCCGTTCTTCCTCTCGGCTGCCGCCTCCCAGGGGTTGCGTTACCTGGCCGGCGACACGTCGCGCTCCGACGGGAATCCGGCTGTCCCCAATACCGGGATCCGCAGCCCGTTCCAGTCGTCGATTCTCATCGTTCCGCGCCGCGCCACCAGCATCTACTACAACACCAAGTCCGGCAGGACGGCCGTCGACGGGTCGCTGCCCGATGAGTACAACTACTTCTACGGCCCCTCGGGCATCTTCAACCTCAACGGCAGTCCCTGGTTCACAACCACCCAGACCTGGGCTCAGATCCTCGATCGCGAGAGTGACGCTCTCGTGAGCTACATGCTGCGCGGTGAAATGTACCCCGTCATGTTCCACCAGAGCAATTTCATCCGCTACGACGGCTCCCGCACTCTCTTCACTGAAGTGGTTGACATGGCCTTCTCGAAGTTCACCGCCATCAGCAACCTGCCTGTCGTCAGCCTCGCGCACTCCGACGTCGGGCGCGCCATGGAGATGCGCATGGGGGCCATCGCCGCCAATGTCTCCGGCACCCTGTACCCCGGACAACAGATCGTGCTCACCGGCACCGGCGCGGCCACCGTGCAGGTGACCGGTATCTGCAAGACCGGTTGCGAAAGCTACGGCGGCCAGTCCATCTCGAAGATCCCGCTCACGTTGGGGTCGGCCACCGTGCTCCTGCCGTAGCCAGTGGCCGTCATCGAGGACGTGTCATGAATCGCCTCCTTGCCATTTCGATGTTGTGTGCACTCCTCCACGGAGCGGAGCCACGGGTGGATACCCCCGTGGTTCTCCGCTTCGAGGAAGTGCTCGACCGGGCAGTCTCCCGCGCCACGGCCGAAGATGCACGGCTGGAAATGGCGAGGGATAACCTGAAGCTCCTGGAAACCCTTGGAAAGGCCCGCTTTGAGCTGCGCCCCACGCTCGGCCTGCTGGCCTTTTCAAATCCCTTCCTGCTGGCCACCAACATCGGGGCGGGGCTGCTCTTCAACCGCCAGTACGCGCCTTCGGCTTCTTCGCTGGAGAGCGCGCGCTTCGATACCCTCGCTTCCGAGCTGCAGGCCAACGCCACCCGCATCCGAGCCCGCATCGAAGCGGCTCGCGGCTACTTCGAACTCCTCGAGAAACAGGAGATCAGTGACCGCGCCAGGGCCGCGCTCACCACCCGCAAGGAGCGCGCCGTGGAGGTCAACCGCCTCTTGCTCGCCTCGCGCATCACCGCCTTCGAACAGATCGCCTTTGAACAGGAACTGCTCGACCTCGAATCCCAAGTCATCGACGCCAATGCGCAGCAGAAGGCGTCCGCGGCCCGGTTGGCTCTCCTCATCGGGGTCCCGGCGCAGGACCTCCGGATTGAAGACGTCAACCTCTACTCCGGCGCGTGGGACCGCCCGGCGCCGCCGTTGAAAGAGTTGCTCTTCTCCGCCACCGAGCGGCGGGGCGAGATTCAACTCCTGCGCGGAAAGATCGAAAGCCTCCGCGCCGCGCCCAAAGGCGGCAGGAAGCCCCAGGTCGAATCCATATACGCCGGCTACTCCCAAATCCTGGGCGCTCCGTCGAATCCCAACAACCTCTCTTCGTTCCTGCTCGGAATCACGGGCAGAGGCGACGTCACTCTGCGCATCCCGCTACGCGACACCGGCGAGAAAGCCGCGGAAAGTGCCCTCAAAGCAGCCCGGATCCGGTTCCTGGAAACTGAGATCCGTAACCTGGAAGAGACCATTCGAAGCGAGATTACGGCCCTGGAAACAGAGGCCGCCGCCTCCCTGGAGAAGGTGCGAATCAACTCCAGGAGGCTCGACCTCGCCCGCAAGGCCTACCACGCCGTCGAATCCCGCGTCAGCGCGGGCCTCGCTCAACCCTCCGCTCTCACCCTCGCTGAACGCGCCGTGCTCGAAGCGCAATGGAATCAAGTGCGCAGCGTCAACGAACGGAAATCCAGCCTCTTCACTCTCTTTGCCCTTGCCGGCATTGAACAGACGCCCGGCCCCCGCGAAGACCAGAAACCCGTCATGGTCGCGGCGGATGCGCGCGGGAATTAGTCGCCCCCATGAAACTACACATCAGCACCTCAAGTGAAATCGAGAAGAGCTGTTGGAAGGCCGCCAAGATCTTTTTCTTTATGGTCATCGTCGGCACGATGATCAACGCCACCATCCCGGCCGTGAGCCGCATCGGCAAAACCGGCCCCAGGACGCTTCTCGCCGGCACCATCCGCGCAGTCCGCACGGAGTCTCTCAGCGTCGGTTTCCATACCAAAGTCGCTCGCGTGCTCGTCCGCGAAGGTCAGGCCGTCAAGGCGGGAGATCCCATTGCCGAACTGGACAGCCCAGAGCTGAGATTGGAACTCGAGTCCGCCGAACGCCGCCTTCAGTTGCTGCGGCTGCGGGCCTCGCAGGGTGCCCGCTCCTCTGCGTCCGAGTACTCGCGTGAACAGGCCGCCGCGGCCGACCGTCTGGTCGAGTCCATCCAACGCCGCTTGAACGAGTATTCCGTCGCCGACTACGAGACGTCCCACCTGGCCGCGCAGGAACACACCAGAAAGGTGGCCGCCCTGGTCGAAAACCGCCTCGCCACGGGCGTCGAACTGGACGTGGCACGGCGCACCGAGCTGAACGAATTGAGAAATCTCCAGATGGCGCGCCAGACGCTGAGCCGGCTGACGGAAGACCTGGACAGCGCCCGCGCCCAGCAACGCATGGCGCGCATCGCTTCCAGCGGGCCCGATTCCGAAACACGCCAGATTCAGGATCTGGAGCTCGAGCAGGCCCAACAGGATTACGGCGTGTTGAAATCCCGTCTGGAGCAGCTTCACGTGGTGGCGCCCATCGACGGCGTCGTGATCGGCGGCCTGGCGCGAGATCAGGAGACCATCTTCGCCGGCTCTCCCGTGGCACGCATCGCCAGTCTGTCGGAACTCGAAGTCGAAGTGCCCGTCTCCGCCACCATCGCCAAGAGCGTTGTGCCCGGAACTCGCGTCGATGTCCGTCTCCCCAGCGATCCCCCCCTCACCGTCCGCGGCACTGTAATGTACGCAGCCCTGGCGACCGATGTTAGAAGTGGAGGGCACGTCCTGCGTGTCGGCATCCCCGGCGCGGCATCCTACAGCGCGTTCGTGGGCATGGAGGCCACGGTCGACGTTTCGCACTAGCAGGGGTTCATGGCTGCAACGGTACTACTCACGACCGAAGGCACTTACCCATATTTCACGGGTGGCGTCAGCGTCTGGTGCGATCAGTTGATCCGGCGCCTGGCCAACACTCGCTACCACATCTTTGCCATCGTACCCTCGCCCAAGCACCCTTTGCGGTTCGAACTGCCCGGAAACATCGCCTCCTGCCGCCCCTTCCCGCTGTGGGGCACATCGCTTCCGGGGCTGCAGACCGGCAGAGTGGCCTCCACGGTGAAACGCGCGGTGGAGACCACGGAAGAGGTCATTGAGGATCGGTTCCTGCCTCATTTTCGCAGCATGCTCCGCGCCTTCCTCGTGCAGGGGAGTCCGGTGGAACCTCTGGCGGCGGCCCTGGTGGGGCTGCAAATTTACTTCGAGACCTACGACTACGCGGCGACCATGCAATCCCGTATCGCTTGGTCCACCTTTCTCGCTGCCTGCCGCAGCTGGCTGCCCGCCGGCCGCCGTCCAAATCTGGAGGAGGCCACCGCCTGCATGCGGTGGCTCATCCGCTATCTCGGGATTCTGGCCGTTCCGCATCCGTCCGTCGATCTCGTCCATGCCTCGATGACCGGCTTGGCCGGCCTCCCCGGCGTGATCTCCAAACTCCGTCACGGTACGCCGTACCTCGTGACCGAGCACGGCATCTACCTGCGCGAACTGTACCTTGCCTTGAGCCGGACCGACTACCCCGTGAACTCGCGCCGCTTTTTGCTCTCGCTCAACGAAGCCATTGTCCGCACCAATTACCGCTACGCCGACACCATCACTTCCCTGGGCGATTTCAACCGGGATTGGCAGATCCGTCTCGGCGCCGAGGCTTCAAAAACAATGTTCGTCCCCAATGGAGTGGACACCGAGCGCTTCGGTCTCGCGCCGGAGCGCCGCCCGGCCCGCCTTACCGTGCTCACCCTGGCGCGCTGCTTCTCTTTGAAGGGGATCGACGTCCTGCTGGAAGCCATCCACCTCGTCCGCCAGCGAGTCCCCGGCGTCCTGTTCCGCATTCTCGGGGAGCGGGCGGATCCCGAATACTACAACCAGTGCCTGTCGATTGTGGAGAAGCACCAGCTTCACTCCAACATCGAGTGGGGCGAAACCGATGATCCGGCCGGCGCCTTGAACGAGGCGCACGTCTTCTGCCTGCCCAGTATCTCGGAAGGAATGCCTTACAGCGTTCTCGAAGCCATGTTCAGCGGTTGTCCCGTCGTCGCCACCGATGTCGGCAACGTCGCTTCCGTGCTTGCCGGCACCGGTCTGCTGGTTCGTCCAAAGGATCCCGCCGGTCTGTCTGACGCGCTGCTGAAATTGCTCGATGGGCCGGAGGCCGTGGGCCTGCGCAGCCGGTTGGCTGAAGCCGCTCTGCGGCGCGCCCACCAGCACTTCACCGCCGACGCCTGCGCGCAGTCGTTTGACGATATCTATTCACGCCTTTCTCTATGCGAGCAGATCTCCCAGCCTGTCTAACGGCCGGCCTCGAGGCTCGGCCCTCCTGGCGCATCCCGCTCGATGAGCGGGATATCGCCGTGCGGCTGGAGTGCGACGGGGTGACCGACACGGTTGCCGCCCATACCTACGGCTTTCGCGACGTGCACGACATGGCTTCGGAGTGGTACGGCCAGCTCCACGCCGCGCAGGAAGGTGATCTGCGGACACCGCCGCGGAAGAATCTACTCGTGGAGCATATCCGCGGCACCGCCTTTGCCTTGCCTCTGGCTATCTGCTGCGTCGTGATGATCTGCTTCGGATACTCGCTCTGGGGCGGAGACCTCGACGGCAGTGCCGCCGCCGCCGTGGCCATCGGAGTCGTGGCCAGCTTCATCGTCACGGGGGGCATCGTTCAGGCCATGGCTTGGCAGGGCCTCTTCTACGCCGGCTCCGGAGATTTCCGCATGTCCGCCGTCGCCTGCCGCCGGTGGACCGGCTACGGAGGCATCATCCTCGCTTCGGCCGCGGTTGCCGCGCTGCTCTTCAACGCGCAGTTCGGCTGGCTCAGCGGCGAACTGGCCTGGCTTGCCGCCTCTTTCTGCATCGCGATGGGAGCGCTGTGGATCGGCACCGGAATTCTCTACATCGTGGAGGCTCCGCTGCACGTCACCGCTGCCACCGTCTACGGCATCACGGTGGTGTTCATTCTGCACCGCGCCTTGGGCATGTCCCTGCTGGAGAGCCAGATCCTGGGCGTGCTCACCGCCGCCTTGGCCGCATTCCTCACCGGCTTCCTCATCCTTCGCAAACGCCATACCGGCGACGCCAGCCGGGTCTACCCCAGAATGGTGCGCCAGACGATCTTCCAAACCGCGCCTTACCTGGTCTACGGTTCACTCTATTACCTGCTCCTCTTCGCAGACCGGATCGTCGCCTGGACGGCCCAGACCGGCGCCGCCGAGACGCCTGTCGTGTTCCGCGGCGACTATGAACTGCCGCACGACATCGCCTTGCTCGGCTTCATCATCGGCGTCGGTTGGGTGCACTCGGCCTGCCGTTCCTTCTACGATCGCGTGGGCGTCCTGCTTCGCTCCTGCGATCTGGAGAAGACGCAGTGGTTCAACAATCGAATGCTTGAGTTTCATCTCCGCCAGATCGCCATCTTTCTGCCGGTCGCCTACGCCGTCAACGCGATCATCTGGTTTTCCGCCCAGTCCTTTGGCCTGCTCGCGACGCCTCTCACGGAACGCGTGGCGCTGATTGCCCTCGCAGCGTTCCCGTTGTTGACCGTCGGGCTTTGGAACGTCAGCCTCCTGTTCGCGCTCTCGTTGCCCTGGGCGGCCCTCCCGCCGGCCATCTGCGCGGTGCTCGTGAACCTGAGTTGCGGCTACACCCTGAGCCGGATCTGGTCCTACGATCTGGCCATTTTCGGTTTCCTGGCCGGCTCCGCCGTCTTCTGCATCGCGTCCTCCGTCAGCGTCCAGCGGCGATTCAGGCGCCTCGACTACTACTACCTTGTTTCGGGTGCCTGACCATGGGAGCCTCCTTCGACTTCTGCCGCGTCCTGGTCGCCTCATTCCTCTTCTTCTGGGCGCTGCCTCTGCTTTCGCGGCGCCTCGTCGGCACGGCGCCGGGTGCTTGGACGCAGGACATCCTGCCGGCTTTTATCAGGGCTCTGCTCGTGTTCCAGGTCGCCGGGATCACGCTCGGTTGCTGGCATCTCGCCTTCGCTGGGGCGCTCTTCTGCGTCACCGCCGTTTGGCTGGTCGCGGAAGTCGCCTTCTCCGCCTCGCGCCGCAAAACTTACCGCCTCTCCTGGTGGCTCGCGCAAGGGGCGCAACTGGCCTGCTGGATGGAGCGGCACGGCTGGAAAGGCGCCGCCGGACGCTTCCGCCAAACCCTGAGTCCTGTTCTGCAATCTCCGCTGGCCATACTACTGGGTGCCATCGCTCTCGTCGCATTGCCTACTCGCATCGCTTTCCCGCTCTTTCACCAGCGCTTCGTCGATTCCGGCGCCTACCTCCGCGCGATGTCGTTGAATCAACTGATGCAGGGCGGTGAGTGGTATCCCGACGGGTCCGTGGCCTTCCTGCTTCCCCTGGTGCATTTCAGCGGCGTGGACGCCGCCGCCGCCATCCGATGGACCAGCCCTTTGATCCTCGTCGGAATCCTGCTGGCGCTGGCCTACTGCGCCTTTGTCTGGACGCGCAGCCTCCCCGCCGCCTGCCTGGCGCCGCTGCTGCTCGAAAGCTACAAGCGCTGGCTCGCCGCGCCATCCTGGAAGGAGGCCGGCCCGGCGGACATCGCCACGCTTTTCTGGTTGATCGCCCTAAGCCTGCTGCGCACGTCGAAGTGGTACGCCTCAGGTGCCGCTCTGCTGGCCCTCAGCGTGCTCTTCCAGGCTCCTGACGCGCTGGCGCCCGCTCTGTCGGCGCTCCTGCTCAGCGCCCTAGTGGCTTGGCTCCTCCGCGCGATTCCTTACACGCTCCCCGCCCGCGCACTTGTTCCGCTCATCGCCGTATGCGCCCTCGTCCTCTACCCTGGCGTCGCCGCTCCGCCCGAGGACGGTCCGCTCCAATATGAATCCTCCGCCCGAACTGCTGCCCGCATCGCCGCCGAACGTCCGCGCAACAAGTACCTCGTGGTTGCGCCCACGCAGGAGAGTATCGCCATCTACGGCCGCGGCTGGCACGAAGAGCTTGCCAGCTTCGTTCGCAAATTCAATCCGATCGTCCCCATCCAGGCGGATTTCCGCTTCCCCTACACGATCCCGGAGATGTTCGTTTTCGTCGAAAAAGAGCCGCTCTTCCAGCCCACGGTTTCACCCGTCGCCTCGGCCGACGCGAATTCCTACTTCTATTACACCCGCGTAGGCAGGGCGTCGCTTCAATTCCAGGCGGCGCGCATCATGTCCTCCTACGCCCGCACGCACAACAACGCCTCCGTCTACTACGAGGATGACCGGATTATGGTCTACCACATCAAACTATCCCCCGGCAGACAAAACTGACGCCGGAATCCACCGGCCAGCTCCCCACGCAGCCGCTTCTCGAGCAATCTTGTTCCGAATATCGAACCAGCTTTCCCAATCGGAGGGATCACCCCCTCGCTTCTCCCACACCAGGGTGCTTCCGCCCTCTCGCCCGGACGCCGGTTGGTGACGGCTCTGAAAAATAAAAGATCTCCCTGTCTTTTCAACAACTCCACTCCTCCGCCGCCCCAAACCATTACCACCCCCCATGCGATCCTTAAATCGTGAGCAGGCCTTTGCGCCTGCCTGTCCCCCGGGCGTAAGCCCGGGGTTTTCTATTTCCACCCTCGAAAGGACCCAAAACCATGGCTTCCGCCGCTCAAATCCTCGCCAATCAGGCCAACGCCCAGCTCTCCACCGGACCCAAATCCCCAGAAGGCAAAGCCCGCTCCGCCGCCAATTCCACCAAAGACGGCCTCACCTCCGCTAACCCCGTCGTCGACTCTCACCAATCCGAAGAGTTCCACTCCTATCGCCAGGCCCTCGAAAACGACACCCACCCCGAAGGCCCCATCGAACACGAATACTTCCACCGCCTCCTCACCGCCGGCTGGAATCTCCGCCGCGCCCGCACGCTCGAATCCGAACTCCTCGACAAAACGAACCCATCCACCGACGATCAGGACGCCGCCCGCCTCCACCGCATCGCCCGCTATCGCCGCGAACTCGAACGCACCTACGACCGCGCCCTCAAGCAGCTCCAAACCCTCCAAACCCAGCGCGCCATCCTCCTGCAGCGCCCCGCCGAAATCATCGACGCCGTCGCTCGCCTCACCCCCCTTGCCTCCCTCACCGCCATCGCCCCCGACAAGGCGCCCTTCCTCTTCGCCGAACACCACTTCGGAGCCCACACCGCCACGTTCGACGATTCCCGGAACGAAG
>JACQZS010000030.1 GCA_016213725.1 Acidobacteriota bacterium
CACCCCCTCCTCCTCCAGCCCTGCCCGCATCGCCCCCTTCCGGTGCACCCACAACTCCTTGCCCCCATGCCGCTCCCGAGCTACATGGTTGTGATCCGTCTCAATCGCCGACTCCCAGCAAACCCGTGCCCCCATCCTCCGCTCCAACACCTCCCCAGCCATCCGCGCCATCGCTTGCCGCGACTTCGCCGCATACCGCCGCGCCAACTCAACGTCCGCTAGATACCTCTGGCCCGCATCCGACCTCGCCTCCAACGCTCTCAGACCCTGCCCCACCGCGCGCGCCTCCTTCAACCAACGGTCTCGGATTGCCGGCCCCACCGCCCGAGACCCGCTATGCACCATCAACCACAACCGCCCCTCCTCATCCGCCTGCAACTCCAGAAAATGATTCCCGCTTCCCAAAGTTGCAAACTCCAACTCCGCATCCCGCCATCGCGCCGCCTCCAGAGCCACCTCATCGAATACCACCAAATCCCTCCGCCGGCGCCGAGCCGGTATCACACGCCCTAATTCCGCCAGCACCGCCCCAGCGACGCGCCCATCCCGCAGCGCGTCTGCCCGTCCATCGGTAGCCACCGCCAGCACCCCGCACCCAATGTCCCCGCCCACCGCCTGCGGAAAGATCAGCTCCCGAGTCGCCACCGCCACCCCGATGCAGACATCGGCCGCCAGGTGTACGTCCGGCATCACCGCCACTCGCACTACGTCCTCCGCCCGTCGCAGCCGTTCGATTGCCGCCGCTACCTCTGCCCCCATCGAAGCGGCCAGCCAGGCTCTCATCACAGCTTCACTCATCGCCACCTCCCATCCCCTCCACCGGAACAAAGAACAACTCCGGCGTCCGCTTCCGCGTAATCGCTCCTGCCACTTCCGCCCGTAGTCGCGCCGTCTCTCTCCTTAACTCGCTCACATCCGCACCCGTCGCCGACGCCACATACACCATCAGCCGGCCGCAGTCCGGCGCCGGCACTACCTCCTCCACAAACCACTCCCCGCCCAGCGCCAGGTTCAACGCCCGCTGCACCTGCCGGCAGAACTGCCGCGCCTTCCGTTCGGCCTGCCGCCTCTTCGCATTCTCATTCGAGTCGCCGCCGCACAACGCCTCGGTAAACTCCGCATTTATCCAATCCGGCTCCTGCGAGCCACGAAAATCTCTCTTCACAAAACTCCCCTTTTGGGCACACGAATCCTCTTCTTCCCGCGCCGTGCGCACGGAAGGCTAGCGACTGGATTCAAAGGTGGGATTCGATGGGCGCCAACCCGCGCTAATGCCCCGCTCTAGGCGTTGCGGGTGGAAGCTGGCGGCATCGTGGAGTGTGCAATAGGGGACATATGGGCCTCCGCGACCACTTGGCATTATCCCTCACCGCACCGCAACTGATCAAGAATTTCTCAACACTGACAGCTCAACCGCCACCTCGTCCTTGCTGCCCTCCCCCTCGCCGCTGCCTCCCACCAACCCGCCCCACCTCATCCGCGTGGCCGAAGGCTAGAACCTCATCAACCACTGCCCCACCTTCCACCTAACCCTCACTTCACCAGTTCAAGAATATCCATCACCACGTTCGTCGCGTCTTCAATCAACAGCGCCGTCCGCCCCGAAATCACCCGGCTGCACCCCGCCGGCACCGGCCCCAATCGGCCCGCCAGTTCGTGCGGAAACGGCTGCACCTTCTTCTGCCAGCCCGGAGGCAGCGTCCCGCCCCGCTGCAGCTTCTTCTCCAATCCCGGAGGCAGTTGCTGCACCTTCGGCCGGTAATAGTCCTCGATGATTCTGACGTCTCCGGCGGCAAACCTGACCGTCGCGCTCACGGCCGCTGCCTGCCCGTTGTCCTTCGTCTTGCTCTTCCCCTTGCCCTTCCCTTGTCCAAACGCACACGGCGCCGACAGCGCCAGAATCATCAGACAACCCATCAGTATCTTCATGCCTGGATCTTACCAGCCCCATCGCGGGATGCGCTCCCCTCCTCGGCTTCCTCACGATCTCCTCACACTCGCTTGATATCATGCCAGCGGTTTCTTCTCCTGTCGAAACTCATGTCCCGTCGCCGCCTCATCAGCGCCTTCGCCATCGTCCTCGGACTCCCCGCCCTCACCGTCGCGTGGCTCGCCTGGAGCCTTCTCCGCCAGGATCAGGCTCTCGAGAAACAACGCCTCTTCGAATCCCGCGAACTCGCTGCTTCTCAAGCCGTGCAAACTCTTTCCACCCTCCTCGCAAACCCGCGCCTCTTCACAGACCCTCCCGCCCCTGGAGCCCTTCTCGCTCATCCGCCCACTCCCCCTCTCCTCTTTCTCAACGAAACCCCTCCCGCCCCCGAACCGCCCCGCGACACCTTCCACCCCGCCGAAAGCCTCGAATTTCAGCAGAACGCCCTCCCCCAAGCCATTGCCCTCTATCGGACCCTCGCCGCTTCTCCTGACGCCCGCGTCCGCGCCGGCGCCCTCTTCCGCCTCGCTCGCTGCCTCCACAAAGCCGGCCGCACCGATGCCGCCCTCGACACCTACCTCGCGCTCGCCCGCCTCCAATCCGCCTTCGTCGCCGGATGGCCAGCCCCCATCGCCGCTCTCTGGAGCCGCTGCCTCCTCCTCGAATCCTCAGGCCGCAGCCAGCCCCTCCGTTCCGAAGCCCGCGAACTCTCGCAACTCCTCGCCTCCGGCCGCCATCCCCTCGCCCGCCCAGCCTACTCCGCCTTCGCCGACGATGCCGCCCGCTGGAGCGGCTCTCCACGCCCCGACCAACTCGAACTCCTCACCGAAGCAGCCCTCGCTATCCAAGCCTCTGATCCTCCCCCCTCCGGCCGCACCATCCTCCTCATCCGCAATACCCCCATCACCGCTGTCTGGAGCCGCACCCCCAGCCGCCTCTCCGTCTTCGTCGCCTCGCCGGATTACGTCCTCCGGCACTGGCTCTCTAGAGCCGGCCCCGGCATCTGGCTCCGCCATGATTCCGGCGCCACCATCGGCCCCCCCTCCTCCGCCCAGGCCTCCATCCGCTATCCCGCCGAATCCAGACTGCCCTGGGCCGTCCTCGCCGCCACCCCTCCTTCCCCGCAGGACCTCTCCTCTCGCCGTCGCCTGCTCCTGCTCCTCCTCGCCGCCGTCGCCATCCTCACCCTCGCCGGCGCCTATGCCGTCCTCCGCTCTTTCCGCCGCGAACTCGCCCTCGCCCGTTTGCAGGAAGACTTCCTCGCCGCCGTCTCCCACGAATTCTGCACGCCCCTCACCTCCATCCGCCAGATCTCCGAATCCCTCGAAGACAACCGCGTCCCCAGTGAAGAAAAACGCGCCGCCCTCCACCGCTCCCTCAGCCGCGCCACCCATCGTCTCCAGCGCCTCGTCGAAGACCTCCTCGACTTCCGCCGCATGCAATCCGGCGCTCTCGTCTATCACCGCTCTCTCGTCAGCGTCCGCCCCTTCACCGCCAGCCTCGCCGCGGACTTCCAGCGCGAAGTCGAAGACCACGGCTTCACCCTTCAATCCTCCCCCGCCCCCGACCTCCAGCTCCTCGCCGATCCCGAAGCCCTCGCCCGCGCCCTCTGGAACCTCCTCGACAACGCCGTTAAATACTCCGCCGCCGCCCGCACCGTCGAACTTCATTGCTCTTCCAACGAAACCTCCATCCAGTGGTCTGTCCGCGATCACGGAATCGGCATCTCCCCTTCTGACCGCCCCCATCTCTTCCAGCGCTTCTACCGCGCTGAAGCCGCCCGCCGTTCCGGCATCCGTGGTGCGGGAATCGGCCTTGCCATCGTCCACGAGATCGTCAAAGCCCACGGCGGCGGCATAGACCTCTACTCCATCGAAGGCCAGGGCACCACCATCACCATCTCCATCCCCATCGCCAGCCCCATCGAAGGAGCACCATGCACCGCATCCTGATCGTCGAAGACGATCTCGACATCGCCACCGCTCTCGCCGATGACCTCCGCCTCGAGGGCTACGACATTGATCTAGCCCACGACGGCCACACCGCCGCCGCCAAAGCCAAAGACCCCTCCTTCCACCTCATCCTCCTCGACGTCATGCTCCCCGGCAAAGACGGCTTCGACGTCTGCCGCGACATCCGCAAGGCCGGCCTCTCCACCCCTATCCTCTTCCTCACCGCTCGCTCTCACGAATCCGAGAAGATCCTCGGCCTCGACCTCGGCGCCGACGACTACATCACCAAGCCCTTCAGCCCGCGCGAACTCCGCGCCCGCATCCGCGCCCGCCTTCGCGCCGCACCCTCTCCCTCCGCCGCTCCTCTCCGCTTCGCCGATGTCGAACTCTTCGAGTCCCGCGCCGAGGTCCGCCGCGCCGGCGTCCCCCTCGACATCACCCCCCTCGAGTTCAAGCTCCTCCTCGTCTTCCTCCGCCATCGCGGCCATGTCCTCAGCCGCGATCAACTTATCGACCTCGCCTGGGGCCGCGGCACCTTCATCACTGAGCGCGCCGTCGATGCCCACATCGTCAACCTCCGCCGCAAGCTCGGCAATGATTCCATCACCAGCGTTCGCGGCATGGGATACCGCTTCGATGCCTGATTCCTCACCGTTTCCTCACCGTCCCGTCAATCCCACCTCGCAGGGAGGCGTTAGCTTGGCATCATGAGGCCCGGTTCACTTTCATTGATTTTCGTGGCCGCTGCGGCGCTCTTCGCTCAAGCAGATGTGACGCTGCAACGCGCTATGCGCAAGGAAACGCTCGAAGGCGATCTCAAGGGAGCTGTCAAACTCTACCAGCAAGCCGTCAACGAGGCCCGCTCTGACCGCGCTACCGCCGCCAGGGCGCTCATTCGCATGGCTGAGTGCTACCAGAAACTCGGTAGCGCCGAAGCCCGTGCTATCTATGAGCGCATCCTCCGCGATTTCAGTGATCAGAAAGACCCCGCTTCGGAAGCCCGTGCCCGGCTGGCCGCCATCTCAGGCGCTCCGCCAGCCGGCACGGCTGTCCTCGCCCGCCAACTCTTCTCCGGCAAGCTTGGCAATGACGCCGCCATCAGCCCCGATGGCCAACTCCTCGCGTACCCCGATTGGAGCGCTTGCGCCTTCTCCGTCAAAGACCTCTCCACTGGCGCCACCCGCAAAGTGGCACCCTTCGACTGCGAGATGGACTACTTCCCTGGCAGCGTCTTCTCCACCGACGCCAAACATCTTGCCCTCGGCTTCTGCCACTACGAAACCAAAACCAGCAAATGCGAAATTCGCGTCGTCAATCTCGATGGCTCAGGCCTTCGCACACTGGCCTCCCCTCCGGGGATGAACTTCCCCATCCCCTACGGCTGGACCCCCGACAACCGCGAGATCCTGGTCGGCTGGGACATCGTCGCCTCCACGCTCTTCGAGTACGGTCGCATGATCGCGATGATCGATGCCTCTTCCGGATCCATCCGCAAAGTCGCTGAACTCCCCGTCCGCCAAGGCCCCGGCAGAATGCGCTACTCCCTCTCCCCGGACGGCCAGTGGATCGCCTACCCCGGCTGGGTCGAGTCGCCCAAGCCCCACCGTGACGTCTTCATCATCTCCTCGCAGGGCGGTCAGCCCCGTGTCGCCGTCTCCAGCCCCTACGACGAATACCCCCTCGGCTTCAGCCCCGATGGCAAGTCTCTGCTTGTCTCCTCCAATCGCGGCGCGGAACGTTCCGCCCTCAAGGTCCAAATCGAAGCAGGTCAGCCCAAGGGCGAACCTCAATCTGCCTACACTGGGCTTCCAGGAAATCAATCGCTCGGGATCACCCGTGCAGGCGCCCTCGTACTCACCGCCGACAAGTTCGACGTACTCTCCTATGAAGCGGACCTCGATCCTGCTCTCGGAAAGCTCACCTCCAGCCCTCGCATGCTCCGCTACCCGCTGGCCCGTTCGATGACGCCCCTCTTCTACCTGCCAGACGGGAAGCACGCCGCCCTCTCGGCCTCCTCCGGCGCGCCCGGCGAATTCGGCCGCATCTACGTGCGCGACCTCGAAACCGGCTTCGACCGCGCCGTCGAAACCCAAGCCGAACTCGGCATATACAAGTCTTTCTCTCCCGATAGCCGCTTCGCCATCACCAGCGGCCGCCGTACCCTCCCCTCCGGAGCCAAGGAAGATGGCTACTTCCTCCTCGATCTCACCTCGGGCGCCGTGAAGCTCCTTCTGAATAACTACCAGCGCAAATCGATCACCCTGATGCCCCACATCCTCCCCGATGGCAAAAACGCCATCTTCCTCGAACACTCCGGCCGCGCGGACTCCTTCTCGCACAAGTCCATCAACCTCGAGACCCTCGAAGAAACCACCATCTGGCCCGATGCCAAGGAATCGCTCCTCTCTGGAGGCGCCGGCTTCTCCCCCGACGGCCGCAAAATCGCCCACCGCCGCGCCTTCCACGAACTCCACATCATGAACCGCGACGGCACCGGCGACGTGAAGATCTTCGGCGACGCGCAAGCCAAACGAGGGGTCGTCAACAACTTCACCTGGACCAAAGACGGCCAGTGGATCTACTTCGTCCGCCTAGGCGACAACAACCGCAAAGCCGCCATCCTCCGCATCCGCCCCGAAGGCGGCGAAACCCAAACCATTTACGAGGGCGATATCAAATACCCGAACTTCAGCCTCCACCCCTCCGGCCGCCGCATCTCCTGGGTTGAAGGCCGCTCCACCCAGGAAATCTGGTCCATCGACAACATCGCCCGCCCCACAAACTAGCGGCCCAATCTCTTCAACATCTCCGCCGCCTGCCCTCGCACATTCGCATCCGCGTCCTTAGCGGCTAATTGCAGATGCGGCACAGCCTGTGCCGCATCGCCCATCGACGCCAAAGCCGCCCCCAACCCCAACTCCGCCCGCCCCCATCCCGGCTTCACCCGCAACACCTCCCGGTAATGCCCCGCCGCTTCCCCCGCGCGTCCCTTCCCCAGCAGCAAATCCCCCAGCAATGCCCGCGCCTCCACCAAGCTCCCATCCGCCTTCACGCACGCCTCCAACTCCCCCATCGCCGCGTCGTACTCCCTCAACCGCCCCAGCAACATCGCATACTCATACCGGACCCGCGCATCCCCCGGCCGCAGCCGCACCGCCGCCCGAAACTGCTCCCGCGCCTCCGCCGTCCGCCCCAACCCCGCCATCAGCGCCCCCAGATTCCCCCGCGCTTCCGCAAACTCCGGCTTGATCCGCACCGCCTCCCGAAACTCCGCCTCCGCCCGCACCGCATCCCCCGCCGCCATCCGCATCACCCCCAAATTATTGTGCGCCTCCATCAGCTCCGGATCTCTCAGCAAGGCCTTCCCCAAAGCAACCTCCGCCTCCGCCTTCCGCCCCAATGCCTGATACGTCAATCCCAACTCGTGCCACGCCACCGCATCCCCCGCATCCATCGCCACCGCCCGCTCCAGCACCGCGGCCCCCTCTGCCGCCTTCCCCGTCCTCCGCAACATCGTCCCCATCTTCCGCACTGCAACTGAAAACCCCGCCCGCCGCCGCGCCGCCTCCCGGTAAGCCCCCGCCGCCTCCGTCAACTTGCCCATCCGCTCGTAAGCATCTCCCAATTCAAACCAGAACTCCCCCCGCGCCGCAGGCAGCTTCGCCAACCCCGCCTTCAACTGCTCCACACCCTCCGCCAGGTTGCTCCCCTGCTTCACCTGCGCCACCGCCAGATACAGCTCGTTCTCCACTCCCGGCCCCACCTTCTCCGGGTAGTACAGCACCACCTTGCCCCGGTACGCCAACGGCCCCACCTCATGCCGCTCCGCCAGCTCCGCCAGCAGATCCCCCGCCGGCTTCCGCTTCTGAATCTTGTGATCCGTCGCCAGCGAATGCACCACATCTTCCGTCCGCCGCTTCGGCATGTGGCACCCCGTGCAGTCGGCCTGCGCCATATGTCCCGACCCCCCATGGCACTGCCGGCAAACCGCCGCATACCGCTGCACCGCCTCTTCCCCGCGAGGCACGTCGTGCGGGTTATGGCACGTCGTGCACAGCATCTTCCCTGCGCTCTTCACAAAGCACGCCGATTGCCTCAGCCGGTACACCGCATTCACAATCTCGAACTTCTCCTCCCGCCCCGTCCCCGGCGCATGGTCGAAGTTCAACAGGAAATCCCCCAGCGCCTCGCCCGCCTGGAACGAAAACGGCCCCCGCTCATACCTCTGCAACGCATTCGGCAGCGGAAAGCTCGTCGCCTCCAGGTGGCACCCGGTGCAGATCTCCATCTGCCGCTCCCCGCTCAGCCGTCCCGGATTCACAATCGCCTTCTTTATCTCCTCCTTAGCCGCGCCCGCCCCAGCCAGTTGTGCATGCTTCATCCCCGGCCCATGGCACCGCTCGCAGTCGATCCCTTCCGGCAACGCCCCCTCGTACACCGGCGCCGCGAACGGCTTCTCATGCCCCGCCGGAATCTTCGGATACCCGTTGTGACAGAACATGCAATCGTAGGTGATCGGCCGCCGGAATCCCTCGTGCTCCGCCTTGTCGTACCCCGGATTCATCCCCAGAATCCCGCCCTTCTCCGCATACCACCCCAGCGGCAGCTCCATCAGCCGCCCGTCCGCCGTCCTGCTCAAATAGGTCTTCGCGTGGTTCCCCGAACCCATCACGTAGTCCACCCGCTTCTCCATCTCGTTCACTCGCCGCCCCGCCCCATCCACCTGCCACCGCTGCTGGAAGTACTCGCCGGCCCGCTCCGCTATCTGAAAGTAACTATCTGACGCCGCGTGATAGTACGTGCTCCCCGCCCGTAAATCCGCCGCCATCTTCTCCGCGGCCGGCCGGCAGAACGACCGCCCCATGCCTGTCTTTCGATAGTTTTCCCAGATCCCCCGATGGCACCCCGCGCACACTCGCATCCCCGCGGTTTGCCCTGCCATACAGCCACTTAGCAACGTACCAAGCACCGCCGCCCCAGCCCACCACCTCCCCTGTCCGTGGTCCATTGCAGCCTGCAATTTTACCAGAATCGTTCGTGACTTTTATTCATCCTCTTGATAGACTCTCCGTCAACAGTTTTGAGGCAACGTGTTGATTCCAGGATAATTTAGTCCTTTTATCACACGCTCGCCCTCTTGGGGTTCTCAAGTTGACAGCTCAGTAGTAAGGAGTATCTCAATGGTTCCGAACAGCCGGATCGCCTCCACCGTCCAGTCTCTGCTTCTCACTGGCCTCGCAGCGCTAATTTCCACCTACGCCCTCCACGCCCAGTCTGGCGCGGGCTCCATCCAGGGCACGGTGCAGGACGCCACTGCCGCCGCCATCCCCGGTGCCGCCATCCGTGTCGTCAATCAGGCTACCGGCGTCGCCTCGGACTCCACTTCGAACACAGACGGCGTCTACTCCGTCCCCGGCCTCTTTGCCGGCTCCTACAAGATCACCTTCTCCGCCAAGGGCATGAAGAAATACGAGGCCACCGTCACCCTCCAGAACTCCCAAAACCTCGTCCTCAATCCCCAGCTCACCGTCGGCGACGTCGCCGAGCAGGTCACGGTCACCGGCGAAACCATCCAGCTCGCCACCTACGACTCCGGCACCGTCTCCACCCAGCTCGACTCCTCCCGCATCGACCAGCTCCCCCAAAACGGCCGCAACGTCCTCAACCTGGCCGCCAAAACCGTCCCCGGCCTCGAAGGCAACGGCACC
>JACQZS010000031.1 GCA_016213725.1 Acidobacteriota bacterium
ACCACCTGGTTGATCTTGTTGTCTTCGACGAGCAGAATCCTGTGCGCGGAGGGTTGCGACGCGGGCAAGGCGGGCAAGGCGATGGATGAGGGGCGCTCGGCGGCAGCGGCTGCCTCTGTCGCCGGCTGGAGCGGCAGGAAGATGCGGAACTCGGTGCCGGAGGCGGGGCTGGTTTCCACTTCCATGCGTCCGTCCATCAGCTTGGTGAGCATGGCGCAGATGAACAACCCCAGGCCGGTGCCTTCGATGCCGGCGTTCTCATGGGCCTTGCCGCGGGCGAATTTCTCGAAGCCGCCGGAGCACAGTTCCGGCGGGAGGCCGGGACCGGTATCGCGGACGCGCAGGGAGACGCCTCCGGCGGCGGCCTCGATCCGCAGGCGGACCTCGCCGGCGGGCGTGTACTTGACGGCGTTGCTGATGAGGTTGTTCAGGATCTGGCGGAGACGGGTGGAGTCGCCGTGCCAGAGGAGGGGCATCGACTCGTCCCACTCGAAGCGGGCGGCGAGGCCTTTGCTTTCGGCCTGCGGCGTGAGCAGCAGGAGGCATTCTCGGCCAAGTTCGCGCAGGTCGAAAGGAGCCAGAGAGAGATGCAGGGAGCCGGATTCGGCGCGAGCCACGTCGAGCACGTCGTTGAGAATGCGCAGCAGGCTGGAAGCCGAGTGCTCGATGAGAGAGACATAGCCCTGCTGCTCTTCGTTGAGGGGTGTTGCGGCGAGCAGCGAGGAGACGCCCAGGACACCGTTCATGGGGGTGCGGATCTCGTGGCTCATGCTGGCGAGGAAGTACGACTTGGCGCGCGTGGCGTCGCGGGCCGCGCGTTGGGCGGCGCGCCAGCGGAAGGCGAGCCAGAGGGCGCCGAGGAACGCGAAGGCCAGCGCGGCCGCGACCAGCGCGGCGCGATTGCTTTCGCGGCGGGCGGAGAGGTAGTCGGCGAGCATCCGGGATTCGATGCTCGAAAGGCCCCATTTCATCCAAATGCCGGCCAGTTCGCCTTCATCGAACAGCTGCACGATCTCTTCGACGATGGCATCGGCGGCTTGCGCGGCCCGGCGATTGTCGCGGCGGGCGGCCACCGAGAATTGAACGGCGGCGCCGGGGATGGGGATGACGCGGTAGCCGGCCGTGGAGCAGACGTCGGTGCGGCCGGCGGTGGCTTCGCCGGTGCCCTGGACCATGAGCGCGGCATCGGCCTGCGCTTCACAGAGCGCGCGCAGCGCGGAGAACTGGTTGGCTTCGGGCAGGCTCTGGAAAGAAGGCACGACGCGCTGAAGGATGCTGGAATAGAGAGCGCCGCGGACGTGGGCCACCTTCCTGCCCGGCAGGTCTGCGAGGGTGGAGATGCCGGAGCCGGGGCGGGCGAGGATCCAGAAGCGAACGCGCAGGTAAGGGTCAGAGAAAGTCATCGCGCGGCGGCGCGAGTCCAGCATGGCGGTGAGCGGCCACAGGTCCACTGAGCCATCGGCCATGGCTTTGTCGGGACCGTCGGGCCGGTGCACCCATTCGAGGCGAATGCCGCGGCGGGCGGCGGCGGCGCCGATCAATTCGATGATGGGACCGGTGGGCCGGCCGTCCGGCGTGACGAACTGCACGGGCGGGGATTCCTGAAAGCCGATGCGGAGCGGCGGAGCGTCCGCCGCGACGGCACAGACGCCGGCCAGCGTGGCCAGGAGGGCCAGCAGGGACAGGCGTTGTACACTACGTTCCATCTAGTCCGCCCTATCGGCACTTCTGGTGAATTTGAGTAGACGCACCCCGGCCTTACGAGAGATACCCGGCGTCGATCAAGCAACGGGCCGGAGGGAGCATCCGGGCCGGCGCCGGGGAAAATTCGGCGCCGGAGCCGATAGCTTCGGGTTGTTTATTCGCCCGGCGGGATGCAGTTCGAAACTGACCATCCCGCCGTATTTCTTCGGGCTCATCAGGACTTACCTTCGAGCGCTTATGACCCTGCTTCCCCTACTCGGGTTGCCCCTTTGGAGGATCTGAGGCTGCCTGGATTGGAAACCGCCGAAGCGGCCGCCTTACTCGAGGCGATGTCGGGGACTCGCTGGCCAGCGGTTTTCACCCCGCACAAAGTATCCCACAGCGAAAAAAGCGATTTCATGCAACTTGTTGATTCCACAAGTGCATTTTCTTGAACTGGCTTTTTCCGGAAGCGCCAAAACGGCCCGGGCTACTGAAATGTGGCGGGGCGGACGTAGATGTTGCGGTAAGCAACGGGGCCGTGGTCGCCCTGAAAAACGATGGGGCCGGCGGGCACTTCCTCGATATTGCGGCGGCTGCCGGTGGGGCCGGAGAGTTCGACGTTCTGGTGGATGAGCGTCTCATTGAGGAACACGCGGAGGAAGCGGGCGTTCTGGGTTTTGCGCCCGTTTTCAAAGCGCGGGGCACGGAAGTAGACATGGAGGGACTGCCAGGCTCCGGGCGGGCGGCTGACGTTGGCGCTGGGCGGCCAGCCGCCGGTGCCGTCGTGGAGGCGGTAGATGCCGCCGTTGTCGCCGGGCTGGAGGACGCCCTGATGGCCGAAGCTGTCGAAGAGCTGGATCTCGTATTCGCCGTTGAGGAAGACGCCGGAGTTGGAGCCCTGGGCGAGCATGTAATCGAGGTAGAGTTCGCAGTCGCCGAACTTATCGATGGTGGAGAGGTCGAGGGTGACGCCGTCGCGGCCGTTGACGATGCGGTCTCCGGGTCCGGGGGTGAAGTTGAGGCGTTTGGGATCGAAGATGCGGCGCCAGGTGACGGCGGGGGTGGTGATCCAGGCGTGGGGTTTGCCGGAGATGGACTGCCAGCCGGAGAGGTCGCGGCCGTTGAGCAGGGGCTTCCAGCCGGACTGATAGAGGAAGGGCGGATCGCCGTGAGTTTCCTGAGTGTAGAGATCAGGCAACTGCTGGGCGAAGGCGGGCAGGCACAGCAGGAGAAAGAGCAAAGGGCGCATTTGAACTGAACTATATCTCAGGCGAGGCCGAGGCGGACGAGGAGCGCGCCGGCATCGGGATCGCGGCCCATGAAGCGGCGGAAGAGTTCGGCGGGATCCTCGGAATCGCCGCGCGAGAGGATGGCGTCGCGGAAGGCGCGGCCGGTTTCGGGATTGAAGATGCCTTCGCGGAGGAAGCGGGTGAAGGCGTCGGCGTCGAGGACCTCGGCCCACTTGTAGGAGTAGTAGCCGGCGGCGTAGCCGGTGGGGTCGTCGAACAGGTGGGAGAAGGCGGCGAGCATGGCGTAGTTGTCGGGTAGGGGCGCGGCGGTGAAGTCCTGGAGGATGCGGTTGGAGTAGGAGATGGGATCGCCGTCGAGGCCAGGGGTGAAGTCGATGTGGAGGGCTAGGTCGGTGGTGGCCATGCCGAGCTGGCGCATCTGGGCGGTGGCGGCGCGGAAGGTGCGGGCGGCGCGCATCTTGGCGAGCAGCTCATCGGGGATGGGCTGGCCGGTTTGGTAGTGGCGGGCGAAGAGGTCGAGCGACTCACGCTCCCAGCACCAGTTCTCCATGATCTGGGAGGGCAGCTCGACGAAGTCCCAGGCGACGCGGGTGCCGGCGAGGGATTTGACATCGAGGCGGCTGAGGGTCTGGTGGAGGAGATGGCCGAATTCGTGGAAGACGGTCTCGGCCTCGAGGTGGGTGAGGAGGGCGGGCTTGCCGTCGACGGGGGCGGTGAGGTTGCCGCACATGAGGCCGACGTGAGGGCGCCAGCGGGCGTCCTGATAGAAGCCGGTGAGGAAGGCATCCATCCAGGCGCCGCCGCGCTTGGTGGGGCGGGGATGCCAGTCGGCGTAGAAGCCGCCGAGGAGCGAGCCGTCTTCGTCGCGGATCTCGTAGTAGTTCACCTCGGGGTGCCAGACGGGGACCCGGGGACCGGGCTGAACGGTGATGCCGTAGAGGCGGTGGACGAGGGCGAACATGCCGTCGAGGACCTGGGGCAGCGGGAAGTAGGGGCGGAGGTCCTCCTCTTCGAAGGCGTACTGGGCGGCGCGGAGTTTTTCGGCGTAGTAGGCGAGGTCCCAGGGCTGCAGGGGGTGGCCGGCGAAGGCTTCGAGCGCGGCCTTTTCGCGGAGGAAGGCGGGCTCGGTTTTGAGGCGGAGGTCGAGGCAGAACTGCTGGGCGGCGCGGCCGTTCTTGGCCATGCGGTCAGCGAGGGTGAGGTCGGCGATGTTGTCGAAGCCGAGGAGCCGGGCCTTGCGGCGGCGCAGGTCGAGGATCCTGGCGACGAGCGGGGTATTGGCTTCGGCGGCGCGGCGGGAGTAGGCGAGATAGAAGTGCCGGCGGATGTCGCGGTTGTCGAGGTAAGTGAGCACCGCGAGGTAGGAGGGCATCTGGAGGGTGAAGCGCCAGCCGGATTTTCCGGCCGCCTCGGCGGCGGCGCGGGCGGCGGAGAGCGCGGAGGGGGGCAGGCCGGCGAGAGCGGCTTCGTCGTCCACGTCGTAGGTGAAGGCGGCGGTGGCGTCGAGGACGTTTTGGGAGAACGAATTGGTGGTGACGGCGAGTTCGACGTCGAGTTGTTCGAGGGTCTTCTTATCGTCGGGAGAGAGGGCGGCGCCATGGCGGCGGAACTCTTCGATGACTTTGTGGAGGAAGCGGGCGCGGATGCCGGTGAGGGCCTGGGCCTCAGGCGTGGCGGCGTAGTCGATGAAGGCCTGCCAGAGGCCGGCGTGGAGGACGATGGAGGAGGCGAAGGCGGAGATGCCGGGCTGGACGTCGTTCCAAGCCTGGCGGAGTTCCGGGGTGGAGACGACGGCCTGGAGGTGGTGAATGATGGAGACGGCGAGATCGAGGGGATCGGTGCAGGTGTCGAAGGCACCCATGGTGTTGTCCCAGGTACGGGGCGCGGGGGCGTCGGCGATGGCGTCGATGGCGTCGCGGGCCTGCGCGATGAGGGCGTCGATGGCGGGGCGAATGTGCGCGGGTTCGACGCGGTCGAAGGCCAGCGGCGGGGCAAGGGCGAGCAGCGGATTCGAAGTAGCCACCATAACAGGATAGCGGGCGGGTACGATAGCGGGTGATGAGGACACCCGCGCCGACCTGGATTCAGTTGCTGGGGCTGGTCACAACCCTGGTGGTGGTGGGGGTGTTCACGGGGTTCACCTTACGTCAGCTGGAGGGGCTGAAACTGCTGGGCGCCGACATCGTGGAGAGGAACCGGCGGGACTCGCTGGAATTGATCCGGATCCAGGATGACGTCCTGCAACTGGGTTTGGCGTTGCGGAACATGGAACGGGGCAGCGAGACCGGCTCACTGACGGCATACCGGGAGCACCTGGAGGGGCTGAAGCGGGACCTGCAGGAAGCGATGGCGCTGGAGGCGCAGCTGAAGCCGGCCAGCAGGACGGCTGCGCAGCAGAGCGACCTGGAGCGGACGTTCGACCGGTTCTGGAGGCAGGTGGACCAGCTTTGGCCCGCAGCCGAAGCGGGGGACCGCCAGGCGGTGAGGGCGCTGATCCGGACGCGGCTGGAGAAAGAGAGCACGACGCTGGCGACGGTGATTTCGCGGCTTCTGGTGCAGAACAACGAGGCCGAGGCCGAGGCGGTGGTGAAGATCCAGGGGATCTACGACAAGGTGGAGCGGACGCTGTGGCTGATGCTGGCGGTGGGCGTGGGACTGATCACAGTGACGGGGTCACTGGTGATCTGGCACGACCGGCGGATGTTCCAGCAGGTGTCGCGGCTGTCGGAGGAGCGCAAGGAGCTGGCCGGGCAGATGATCCGCGTGCAGGAGGACCTGTTCCGGACGCTGGCGCGGGAGCTTCACGACGAGTTCGGCCAGGTGTTGACGGCGGCGGGCATGATGCTGCGGAGAGTAGAGAAGAAGCTGCCGGAAGGCAGCGCGGAACAGGCGGATCTACGGGAGGTGCGCGAGATCGCCAACCAGACGCTGGAGCGGGTGCGGGGGTTGTCGCAGATGCTGCATCCTCCGGTGCTGGACGATTACGGGCTGGAGAAGAGCATTGAGTGGTATGTGGACCAGTTCAAGAAGCAGACGGGACTGCAGGTGCATTACGAGAAGTCTGGAGGGGGCACGTGGATTGGTGCGGGGGCGGCCATTCATGTCTACCGAATCCTGCAGGAGGCGCTGAGCAACGCGGCGCGGCACGCCAAGACGGCGGAGATTTGGGTGACGGCGCGCTACGGCGCGGAGCAGATGGAACTGGACGTGGAGGACCATGGGGTGGGGCTGCCGGAGGCGATGAGGGCGCGGGGTCTGGGTATGATCGGAATGAGAGAACGGGCGGAGCTGCTGGGGGGACGGCTGGAGTTTCAGAGGGTAGCCGGCGGGGGCACGAAGGTGAGGCTGAAGGTTCCGCTGCCGAAGAAGGGAGACCGAGGATGAGCGACCGGATCAGAGTATTGCTGGCGGACGACCACTCATTGGTGAGGAAGGGCTTCCGGCGGATGCTGGAGGATGACCCGGCACTGGAGGTGGTGGGCGAGGCGGCCAATGGAGTGCAGGCGGTGGAGGAGTGCGAGCGGCTGTCGCCGCAGGTGGTGGTGATGGACCTGGCGATGCCGGAGCTGGACGGGATTCAGGCGGCGGACCGGATTCTGAAGAAGAAGCCGGGGACGGGCATCCTGCTGCTCTCGATGTATTCCGAGGAAGTGTACGTGCGGAATGCGTTCGCGGTGGGGGTGAAGGGGTATCTGCTGAAGAACGCGCTGGAGGTGGATCTACCGTACGCGATCAAGGAGGTGGCGGCCGGGCGGACGGTGGTGGCGCCGGGGCTGGCGGAGCCGGGTCCGCAGGAGGCGCCGAGCGAGTTGGAGAAGCTGACGCAGAGAGAGCGGGAGGTGCTGCAGCACATCGTGCAGGGGCGGTCGAGCCGGGAGATTGCCGGGATTTTGGGGTTGAGCGTGAACACGGTGGCGGTACACCGGGCGAACCTGATGCAGGCCTTGGGGATTCATAGGACGGCGGATCTGGTAGTACATGCGATCCGGAAGGGCCTGGTGGCGCTGCCGGAGGCCCCCGGAGAGAAGCAGCAAGGGTAGAACGGCGGGCGAACATCGGGCGGTACCGGTACGAAAACTGGTACGAAACAGCTAAGTTACGCGGGGTGTACTGGGCCTGTGTCCCAGTACGAGGTGGGGTGTCTTTACTAGGAAAAACCCTTTATCTTGAATGTGTTGCATGTAATTCGCGAAGCCTGCGCGCCGAGCCGATAAGAGGTAAGTCGAGGCAAATCAGGCTTCAGACGGAAAGAACAGCCCAGAGTGCAGACAAAGAACAGAGCCAGGATCTACCAAGTACCGCCGAAACGGAGCGGACGGGGGATTTCTGTGCTGCTTTGGATGGGGCTGGTGGTGGCGGCTGGAACCACGGTCATGGTACGGAGCGGGGAGGAAAGAGCGCCGGCAGAGGCGGAGACGGCGGGGAAGGTGGAGGTGTTGTTGTCGCCCCACTGGCGGATGTACGGGGGCCGGGAAGAGCGGCCGGTGTATCCGTACTCTGTGGTGGCGGGAGGGATCGGTTCAGGGGAAGAGCTTGAGGAGGCGATGAAGAGAGACCCGGTGGTAGCGGCGCATCACAAGGGGTTTCGAGTTGAGCGGGCGCGGACGTTTGTGGTGAGAAAGCCGCGGCTGGTGTATGTGTCGTACCGGGTGGGGGACAGGGTTTACTACACGAAGAAGCAGGTGGTATTGAAGCCGGGGGAAGTGATTCTGACGGACGGGAAGTTAGAGATCCGGGGCCGCTGCGGGAACCGGATTGTGGAAGCGCCGCAACCGCTGGTGAGCAAGCTGGAGCCGACGGAGCTGGTGTTGGACACGCCGGAAGCGCCGCTGATTCCGCTGTTGCCGCCTCCGGGGGTGGGCGAAATCCCGTTGGCGGCGCCGCCTGTGGAAGAAGGGATCTCGCCGCTGGCGGGCGACCTGGCGGAAGTGGTGAAGCCGGGGCCGGGGGGACAGGGAGGATTCATTGCGCCACCGCCGGCTGGGCCGGGATACCCGATGCCGGTGGGAGCGCCGCCGGTTGGGCCGCCAGGCACAACGCCAGGGGGGCCGCCGGCGACACCGCCGACGACGCCGGGCACGCCGCCGCCGTCGCCTCCAGGGACTCCTCCGGGGCCGCCCGTGACGCCTCCGGTGACACCGCCCACGACGCCTCCTGAAGTTACGCCGGCACCGCCGGTGACACCGCCGGTAACGCCGCCGTCGCCGCCACCCGGGCCGCCGAATCCACCGCCGGGACCCCCGGGGCAGCCGCCGGCGCACCCGCCGGGGTCGACGCCGGGCGGACCGCCGGGAGCACCGCCGCCGGGAGGCGGGAGCCCGCCGGGATCGACGCCGGGCATCCCTGGACCTCCGCCGGGAGGCGGAAGCGGGCCGCCGGGCACGACACTGCCGCCGGTGGCGCCGCCGCCGGGTTCGATCAATCCGCCGGCGCCGGGGCCGCCGGGCATATTGCCTCCGCCAGTGGGCGGGGGACCTGGCCAGCCGCCGCCATTGCCGTGGACGAGAGTTCCTACGGCGGAAGAGCTGCTGCCTCCGCCGGGCACTCCGCCGCCGCCGGTGCCGGAGCCGCCGCCAGTGCCGGAGCCGGGCACCTACGCCATGATCGGCGGGGGCCTGGTGGTGCTGGGCCTGCTGGCGAAGCGGCGCATGGCTCGCAGATGAGATGGTCCGAGGAGTGAAGAACGAGACCCCGGCCGCACTGGCCGGGGCCTCGCTTCGTTTTGGGCAGAGGGCGGGAGGGAGTGGTTGAGGCGGGACGCTCCGCGGGCAGGGTGCGGGGCACAATGAAAAAGCCCCGGCTGCGGGAGGCCGGGGCTTGGATCGAAGCTAAGCGGGAGTTTAAAAGAGGTTCCAGAGGAACTGGTTGTAAACCTCGTGGTGGTACTGGACCTCAGGCGCCTTCACGAAAGTGCCGAGGAGGCGGGGGCAGCGGTCAGCGGAAGCCTGCTTGAGGTCCGCGTAGCGCGCCTTAACGTCTTCGCCGAGCAGCTTGCCGGTCCAGGGGGCGGCATTGAAGTTGGCGATGGCGTCGTAGATGTTGTCGGGCAGGTAGCGCT
>JACQZS010000008.1 GCA_016213725.1 Acidobacteriota bacterium
GGCACGGGCGGTGCTCTTCCTGGACTGCTCGGCATCCTGTTCCAATTCCCGGCTGGCCCGCTCCTGCGTTTGCGAGATGGCCTCCAGCATCGCCGAAAACCGCGGCGCCGACTCTTCAATCATGTAGCGCTGCGCTTCCGCGTAGCCTCCGCGCAGCACGCTCCCCACCATCTTCTCGTTCGACTCCTGCAGGCGCGCCAGCTTCTCGCTCAGTTCCCGCTCCCCGGATCCGGCTACTATCCGGGCGCAGTTCTCCGCGGCCTTCTTGCTCTCCGCCAATAGCCTCTCCAGTTCGTCGGGGTCCTTCTCGCGCAACACCCGCTGGCTCAGCGACTGTCCGGAATCCACCGCTCTTGCCAAGGCGAAAAGTTCTCTGCTCCGCCCCAGCATCCGGGCCTCGCGTGCGCTGGCATCCTTGCCCGCGCTGTACATCAGGTAGCTGCCGCCTGCCGCCGTCAGCACTGCCAGTCCGGAAAACGCCGCAACCAGCACGCTCATCTGTCCCGAGACGCCTCTGATCTTCATGGGAACTGCCTTTCCAAGGGGGAGTCGAATCTCTGCCTACAGCTTCGCGATGGCGATGCCCACCACCAACGAGCCCACCGGCCGCCCGCCGTCCAATACCGGAACCGCTACCTGCACCTGCTCCTGGCCCGTCGATTCATCCACCTCCACAGGCCCTATCCAAACGCTGCCTGCCATCGGCGCAGCATGCTTTTCCTTGCCCTTGTGGCTCCAATTCGTCGGCTTGTTCAGGAACGCCACTTTGCCCCCATCCGCTCCCGAAACGAAGGCTTCGGTCACGTAGACCTCTTTCTTGGTCTTCAATGCCATTGCCGCCGGATTTCGAGTGTAGGCCCGGATTCCAGGGTCCAGCACCGGCAGGCCCTTCCACTTCTCCTGCGTCATCTCGCGCGCCGCCGCCGGGGGCGCCGCGTTGTAGCTCTTCACTTCCGCAACCACCGCCGCATCCGTAGCCCAGCCCTGAATTGTCCCGATCTTGGCCTGGACTTTTGCCTTCGTCGCCGCGGCCAGCTCCGCCGCTCCCAAGCTCGCGCCGCAGATCAACGCCACGGCCGCTCCGCGCCAAAACACACTCATCGTGCTCTTCATTTTCTTGCTCCTGATTTAACTTTTACTGTCCGCTGTCTCGCCCCACTCCTGCCTGCTCAGAATGAGTAGGTATGGAAGAAGTACAGGTAAGTCGGCCCCACGCCAGGCGTAGTCTTCCGGATAAACTCTCCCGCGAAGAAATACGCATAACCGCCACCCACCGTCCATCGCTTGCCCACTTTCAACGTGGCAAACAAGTCCGCTTCCTGGCCCACGTGCCTGCCCGCCGTGCCCGCCGCAGACCGGCTCACCGGCCGCCCCGCCCCGTTGTACAGCGAGTCTTTGGCGCTGGCCAGCCAGTACGTGTCGTACATCGCGTTCAGCGCCAGCCGCTTGTTCACCGCCAGCGTCGCCAGCGATCGGAGGTTGTGAATGTTGCGCCAGCCGATCAGATCCTCGTGGCCGAACTTGTCGTGGTTGGCCGGATAAAACTGATCGAAGGTGCCGTTGTGCGAAAGGTCCGCCGGATTGTCCGTCCCCGAGGCGTACTTGTACTCTCCGCTGACGTCCAACGGCCTACCGGCCACCGTCCACCTCCGGCTCAGCCCGCCGTAGTAGCCGCCCGCCAGGTGCCCGGCTGCCCCCACTTTGCCGTTCTCGAACACGCCCTCCATGTTGTACTTGAGGCCTTCCCCCAACGGGCCGCTCGCCCGGAAACCATAGGCGTTTACGCCCAAACGGTCCGTCCCCAATGCCTTGTTGCCGCCGCTGTACCCGCCCGGCCAATTCTGCTCGTGCCGCAGAAAATACAGATCGTACTGCACCCGCTTCGCCACCTTCGGCGCCGACCCGTATACGCCCCAGATCCTGTCTCCAAATACGGCCTTGTTGAACGCATCGCTGCGGACTTTCACCGGCGAGACCACCAGGACGTCCACTGACCATCCCTCTGCCTTGTATGTCACCCGGCCGATATCCCACGTCCGCGATACGTTGCCCCACTGGGGTGAGCCGATCAGCCTCCCCTCCCCGTAGTTGATCATTGACCGGCCGGCCAGCACGCTGACGCCTTTCTTCCGGTCGCCGAACAACTCCACGAACGCCTCCTGCAGGTCCAACGCGTCCCGGTAACTGTTGCTCGCATTCGGATAGCCCGGTGCCCGGCTGTCTTGCGCCATGGCCGACACTTTCAGCCAGTTCACTGGCCTGTAGGTCATCCCAAGGCGCGTTCGAAGCAGCACATACCCTTCGTCGCCGTCTTTCCCGAACCCGATCCCTCTGCGGTCTTCATACCGGATCCGCTCCTCGAAGCTCATGCTGAACTTGTTGTCCGATGTCTTCTTCAGCCATGCCGGCACTTCTCCGCCCCTGTCCCACCACTGGCCGCAGGCAGGCAACGCCGCCAGGAACACCGCCAAGTATCTCAAACGCATCTTCACGTCTTTCCCTCCAGTCGCCTCGGAGCACCCAGGGGAGCCCCGCTGCTTACTGATTCGCATCGGTGAAAACAAGGGGAGTTTGAAGAAACGTGCTTAGACGGGGAGGTAGACCGCCCCGCACGGGGCCGCCGGCGCCCGCCTCCCCGCCCGCGTCTTCACAGCGAAAACGTGTAGAAGAAATAGACCAACTGCGGGCTCACCCCGGGAGTCGTCTTCCGCACAAACTCTCCCACCACGAAATACCCATACCCCGCTCCAAAGCTCCACCGTTTCCCCGCTTGAAACGTGCTGAACACATCCACCTCCTGCCCCACATGCCTGCCGGCCGTCCCCAACGGCGACCGCGCCACCGCATTGCCCGATCCGTTGTACAGCGCGTCCCGCTCGCTCGCCAGCCAGTACGAGTCGTACATCACCGTCACCGAAACCCGCTTCGCCACCGGCGACACCGCCACCGCCCGCACGTTGTGAATGTTCCGCCATCCCACTAGGTCCTCATGCCCGAACTTGTCGTGGTTCGCCGGATAAAACTGGTCAAACGTACCATAGCGCGAAAGATCCGCCGGATTCTCCGTCCCCGAAGCGTACTTGTACTCCCCGCTCACCGTCACCTTCCGCCCGCCCACCGTCAATCCACGGCTCAAGCCCCCGTAGTACGCCCCCGCCCGCTGCCGCGCCGCCGCCACCTGCCCGTTCTCCAGCACCCCCTCCATATCGAACTGAAATCCGCGCGGCAACGGCCCCCCCCACCGGAACCCATACGCATTCACCCGCCACTGATCCTTATCATGCCTTAGAACATAAAAGTCCGTCTGCGTTTTGGGCCACACCTCCCGCCCCGTCACATACGCCCCCCAGATCCGGTCCCCCAGTCGTATCCGGTTGAACCCGTCTGTCTGCACCTTCACCGGTGAAACGAGCAACCCCTCCGCTGTCCACTTCGTCCACTTGTACGAGGCCCGCGCCTGATCCCAGGTCCGCGCCACATTCCCCCACTGCGGCGACCCGATCAGCCGCGCCTCCCCGTAGTTCACCATCTGCCGCCCCACCAGCATCGCGAAGCCCGTCTTCTTCGCCCCGTTGATCTCGACGTAAGCCTCCTGCAGATCCAGCGGATCCCGGTAGCTCGCCGAAGCCGTTGCATACCCCGGCGCCCGCGCGTCCTGCGCCATCGCCGAAATCTTCAACCAGCTCACCGGAGTGTACGCGAGCCCCAGCCGCGTCCGCAGCAGCGCATACTGCTCCTCCGGGTCTTTCCCGAAGTTGATCCCCCACCGCCCCTCATACCGCGTCCGCTGCTCGAAGCTAAACTTCCACTCCTCCCCCCACGCCATCAGGTTCAGCAGTAGGAGGACAACGGCTCCGCGCAATCTCATCACTCCGCCAGCTTGGTGGTCTGGTGTGCCGTCAGCCGCCAAACCCCGCCCTTCCTCACCCACACATGCATCATCATCAGGTGGTCGTCGAACTGCCGTTCATTGCTCTGCCCGCTCATCCGCAGCCGCGAAACCGTCACCGCCGTCTCCCCATGCACCGACACCCGGGTCGACTCGAACCGTACTGCCGAATACCGCTGCAGTCCGCCCGAAAGCCGCTTCATATACTCGGCCTTCGTCTCCACCACCCCGGTCGAGTGCGCATAGATCAACGCATCGTCATAGATCCGGTCCAACGCCGCCAGGTCGCGGCCCTGCACCGCTAAAGCCCAGGCGGCCTCGGCCTTCCTCACTTCTTCCTCAGAACCTCCGGCTGCCGCGAACGCGGCAGCCGCCAGCAAAACCATCCCAAGCAGCGTCTTCATCACGCCCCCAACCGCTCCAGATACCGCACCACCGCATCGATCCCGTTGTAGAAGTTCGGCACATGGAACTTCTCGTTCGGCGAATGCAGGTTGTCGTCCGGCAGCCCGAAGCCCATCAGCACACTCGGCATCCCCAGGTGCGTGAGGAAACTCCCCACAATCGGAATCGATCCGCCGCTCCTGATAAACACCGTCTTCTTTCCGAAAACCTCCTCCATCGCCAGCGCGGACTCCTTGATGAACGGGCTATCCGGATTCACCAGCGAAGGCCCGGCCCCGTGCAGGAACTTGAACTCCGCCTTCACGCCCTTCGGAGTCGCCGCCGCGATCGCCGCTTTCAACTGCTCAATTACCTCTTCCGGCTTCTGGTTCGCCACCAGCCGCGTCGAGATCTTCGCCACCGCCCGCGCCGGAATCACCGTCTTCGCGCCTTCGCCCACGAAGCCGCCGCGAATCCCGTGTACCTCCAGCGTCGGCCGCGCCCACGTCTTATCGAACACCGAGAACCCCGGCTCGCCCGTGATCGACGTCGCGCCGATCTCTTTTTCCAGATACTCGGCTTCGTCAAACGGCAGGCTCGCCCACGCTTCCTTCTCCGCCGCCGCCGGCGCCACCACGCTGCCGTAGAACCCCGGCACCAGAATGTGCCCGTCCTTGTCCTTCAGCGCGCAGAGGATCTCCGCAATCGCCATGATCGGATTCGGAGCCGCGCCCCCATACACGCCCGAATGCAGATCCTGCCGCGCGGCTTCCACATGCAACTCGCCATAAACCAAGCCCCGCAGCGCCGTGCAGATCGACGGCAGCCCCGGCGCGAACATCTCGCTGTCGCAGATCACCGCCGCATCCGCCTGCAACTGCGCCGGCTTCTCGCTCACATACTTCTCAATCGCCTCGCCGCCAACTTCCTCTTCCCCCTCGATCAGGAAGCGCACGTTCACCGGCAGCTTCCCGTCCCGCTTCATCAGCCACTCCACCGCCTTCACCAGAATCCACGTCTGCCCTTTATAGTCCGTCGCCCCGCGCGCGTAGATGTTCTCGTTACGGATCTCCGGCTCGAACGGCGCCGACTTCCACTCTTCGATCGGGTCCACCGGCTGCACGTCGTAATGCCCATACAACAGCAGCGTCGGCTTGCCCGGCGCGCCCAGCCACTCGCCGTATACCATCGGGTGCTCGGCGCGGTGGATCTGCTCCGTCCTCGTCATCCCCGCCGTCTTCAGCGCGGCTTCCACATAGTCCGCCGCCCGCAGCATGTCGCCCTTGTTCTCCGGCAGCGTGCTGATGCTCGGAATCCGCAGCCACTCCAGCAGCTCTTCCA
>JACQZS010000034.1 GCA_016213725.1 Acidobacteriota bacterium
GCTGTTGGTGAAGCTGCCGCGCAGCGGATCGTAATCGGCGCGCCACTCCACGCCCAGGCGCGACATCGGCTGGGTCCGCAGAGTGTTCACGATCGGCGAATAGTGACGCGCCTGATCCAGGAACGCGTAGGCGCTCACCTCCGTAGAACTCAGGAAGACATTGCGCTGGCCGGGCACGAGGGCACCGCCGAAGTCGGGCATGAAGTAGCGCCTCTGCCGCAGCTCCCAGGTGAGCCAGTCGCGCACTTCGCCGTCTTTGCTCTTCGTCCACAGCCGGTTGGCCAGGGAGTACTCTACCTCGCTGGTGTCCGAAAGCAGTTCCGTTTCGTCGAAGCGCACGAATCGCTGGAAGTCCTTGACGCCGGAGACGGCTCTAAACGACGCCCGCGGCTCGATGCTGTGCTTGACCTTGGAGCCCATCCACTTCGGAGCGTCAAAAACGCGATGCAACGTGGGCAGAATCAGGTCGGCCGTAAACTGCTGCGTGAAGCGGTTGAGGTTCTGTCCGCTGACCGTCAGCGGGTCGCCCGGCTGCTGCTGTGGCGCGAACGACGAGCCGTAGTAGGTCTCCCGCAGCGAGAACGCCGGGATCAGATGGATGTCTTTCCAGCGCAGTGCCGTCATCACCTGCGGCTCCAGGTCCACTCTCTCCACAAACTGCCGGGTTTGGTAGGACGGCTGCGTTCTGCGCAGCAGCCCGGCGCTCGACCGCCAGCTCACCCACACCGGCAACACTTTCTGGTTTACTTCCTGGTCGCGGCTCACAAACTCCACCGCCGGCAATTTCCGGATCAGAATGGTGTCTCCGGGCTGATCGCTCTGAAAGTTCTGGTGCCGCGTGACCAGGAAGTTCAGGCTGTAGGCCGACCAGTCTTTCGAAGCCTGAATCACGCTGTTCACTTCCGAGAAGACCGCCTCGTTGAAGCTCTCTGTGAACGCCTGCCGGAAGGCGAAGTTGCTCAGGTAGTTGAAGGTGCCTTTGGCGTAGAAGCCCGCGGGCAGGTCCGCCCTGCCCTGAATCGCCATCAGATAGCCGCCCTCCTTCTTCACCGTGCCGTCATCCAGCGTGCGGCCTTTGTCGTTGATGCCATAGACGTAGGCGTTGAAGTCTGAGTTCTGGGTAGGCTTGCCGCGGAAGTCCACCATGTGCGCAAGGCCCCGCTGAGTGAAGTATTGCGGCCGGAAGAGCACGTCGTAGCTCCGGTTGATGGCCCAGAAATAGCCGGCCCCGAACATCAGGCCGCGGCGGTTGCTGTTGCCGAAATTGGGAGTGAGGAAGCCACTGCGTCTCGCCCCGCTGGAGAGGTCCTTGTAGAACACCGGGACATACAGCAGCGGTACGCCGCGCAATTTGAACCAGCTCTTGTAGGCGAGCGCCCGGTCCTGGGGAATGATGTCGAACTTGGGGGCGTTGAGTGTCCACCACGGCTTCGCATCGTCGCAGTTGGTGATGGTGCCATCGTAGAGGATGTAGCGATCCTTGAACTTTTCCGCCCAATTGCCTTGAAATAAAAATGGTTTACCCGTCGTCAGAATGCCCGGACGAGGATCGATCTTGCCATAGGCGGAGCCTTTTAGCTTATAAAACGTGCCGGTTCCGTTGTTGAGATCGTATTCCACCCGGTCCGCCCAGATCTCTTCTCCGCTGGCCAGGTTGGCGAAGTAGACGTGGCCGCGGGCCTCGGCCAGTCCGGACTTATCGCTGTAGTCGATCTCATCCGCTTTCAGGTAGTAGTCTACCGACTCTACTTCCGCATTCTCGCGCAACCGCCAGTACTCGCCCTCGCGCCGTTGAATTGTGCCTTTCACCAGCACAATGCCGGGAGGCGGTGGATCCGGCCGCCGGATGCGGGCCTCCACCGGCGCGGCCTGGCCGCGCGCGGGCAAAGCCTGGGGAGGCAGAGGAAACTGGGCGAAGAGGGGCAGAAAAGAGGCCGCTATCCAAACGCGAATCACGGCCGCCGCCCGCAACCGCATCGAGGATTCACTCAGTGACTTCACGATGAAATACAAAAAGTCGTGACAAATTGCTGGCCTTGTGGTACTTAAATAAAGACGGTACCGCCGGGCGCATGCCTCGAAACGCCTGCGGCGAGAAAAAGCAAGGCTCAAGGCTCAACCCTATCATGAGCTGAGAGGGCCCCGCAAGAAGGCCCCGCCCTCCAATCGAGAAGGGCAGTTCCCCAGGGTGAGCGGAGAGAAACCGGCCGGATGATTTGCTATCCGGTGCAGCTTGCGCCCATGGAGGAAGAAGAGCATGCGCTGCCGTTATTGCGGAGCTGAGAACCCCGAACTTGAACTGCGTTGCTGTAAGTGCCAGCGCCGCCTGGTGCCGATCGCCACAGCCGCCGAGGATCAGCGCTTTCCCTACGTAGGAACCGCCGCCGCGCCTGCCCTGCAACCCGAAACCGCACCCGCCGAGCCGGCACGCCCGCGTCTGGCCGCCATCAAGACCGGCGCTGGTTCCCGGACAGCTTCTCCCGTTCAGCCCACCCTCTTTCATTACCGCGATGGCCTCCAGGTGGTCGGCCGGGAGGAACGCTCCGCGCCTCCACCGCTGAAACGGGCTGCGGAGCTGCCAAGATCCATTTCCAAGCCCAAGGCAATGCCCGTGGGCCAGGTCGCCTTCGATTTCGAGATCCCCGCTCCGCCCGCGCGTCCGCTCACTCGTGAAATCCACCGCCGCGCAGACTACGCCGTCGCTCCGCTGCACCTGCGCGCCATGGCCGCCATGTTTGACGCCGGCCTGGCAGTCGGTTTCACCGCGGCTTTCCTGGGCGTTGTCCGCCTCTGCCTGGGCTCGCTACCCACTCAAACTCCGTTCCTGATCTCTTACGGTGTGGCAGCGGTCGCCGTCTTCCTGTTCTACAAGGTTCTTTGGTGCGCGGCCGGCCGCCCCAGCCTGGGGCTCCAGGGCGCCCACCTGCACATCGTCAGCTTTGACGGCTTGCGCCCCACTCCGGCGCAACGCTTCATGCGCCTGTTCGCCGGCTGCCTCAGCGTGGCCAGCGCCGGCATGGGCGTGGTGTGGGCTCTGTCCGACCAGGAATCGCTCACCTGGCACGACCACATCTCCCAGACGATTCTCACGCATCAGCTGCCGGAAGAATCGTCCTAGGCTTAGGCAAACGCCGACCGCAGCACCTGGTAGGACCGCGCCACCGCCGCCCGCGGCTCTTCTTTGCCTTCCATCTCCAGGCTCACCCAGCCCTGGTAGCCGGCCCGCTTGAGAATGCCCGCAATGCGCGGGTAGTCCAGGTCCAGCGTGTACCACTCCCCGCCGCCGTAGTAGGTCTTGGCCTGCACGATGGTCGCCTTCGGCGCCAGCCGCTCGATGCCGGAATATGGATCGCCGGGATAGTTCCCCGTGTCCATGTTGATGCCCAGCCACGGCGAGTTCACCTTCTGGTAAATGTCCAGCAGCGTGCCCACATCCGTCGTCAGCCCCCAGTGATTCTCCAGCGCCAGCATCACGCCCAGCCGCTCGCAGTGGGGAAGCAGTTGCTCGATGGACTCCACGCACCAGCCGATGGCGTCCGCCAGCTGGTAGCCGGGCAGCGGCGGCTCGTTGCCCTTCACCTTCATCAGGTCGTCAAACAGCGGGATGGTCTTCCAGCGCCCCGAATTCAGCCGCACGCAGGGGACGCCCAACCGCGCCGCCAGCTCCAGGCAGCGCCGCGTGTGCTCCACATGCTTGCGCCGCTCATCCCGCGCCGGGAAGACGAAGTCCTGGTGAATGGAGAGCAGCGGGAAACTCAAGCCGCGCTCGAACGCCCGCTTCTTGAGGCCATTGACGTATCCGGCCGATTCGTCTTTCATCTGGCGGTGCAGGATCTCCACACCCTCAAAGCCCAGCTCCGCCGCGTGGTCGATGACGTCCTCAATGGGGAACTTCACCGGCTTGAAGTGCCAGTAGGAGTATGAGGATACGGCCAGCTTCACCTTGCCTCTGCCGGCGTTTCCCGACGGCGCCTGCCCTGCCCCGCCCCAGGCCGCGCCTGCCAGCGCTCCTGCCAATACGCCTCTGCGTCCAATCGCCATGGTCGTCGTCCTCCCTGATCAGGTCAATTTCAGAATCGTGCCTTCGTCCGTCGCCGCCCAGATGTTGTCGTCGTCGGCGCGGCTGATCCAGACCTTACGCCCGGTGGCCTTGTAGGGCACTTTCATTTCAAACCACAGCTTCGAATCCGGCGTGTAGTAGATCCGCAGCCGGCCCGGAATCGGAGAGCTGCGCAGCCGGCCGGGCGGCTCGACGGCCGCCAGAATCACCCCTCCGTCCTTGAGCAGAACGGCGTCGTGTACCCAGGCATCCTTGCGGCGGAAGAAAGGCACGCTTTTGCCCGTCGCCAGGCTGACCTCGTAGACCTCGGAGGGAAACTCGATGCCGTCGCCGTAGTGGTAGACCACAAGCGCCCGCGAACCCATCGTCCGCAGCCGCGCCACGCGGCCGAACAGCGAAGCGGTGGTCACCTTCCACGTCTTGCCTCCGTCGCGGCTTTGCCCCAGCAGAGTCGTGCTCGGCGTCAGGTTTCTGCGCAGCGCCCGTTCGGGCATCATCCAATCCGGAAACCGCGACGCGTCGCGCGGCGGAGCGGCCGAGAGCCCGACAATCGCCAGCACCTCAGGACCCATGGCGCTCATCCACGACCAGACCGTGTTCTCGTCCTTGATCGTCAGCGCTTCTGACTCGGGCACCTTCCGCCAGGTCAATCCGCCGTCAACCGTCCAGTGAAACACCTTGCCCCCGCCCAGGGCCCAACCGTGTTTTTCGCTGGTGAAGAAGACCCGGAACATCGGCTTTGCCCGGTTGTCCTTGGGCAGCTTCCGCTTCTCCCACTGCAGCCCGCCTTCGCTGGTGTACCACAGAGAATCTTCACCCACCATGTACCCGCGGGATTCGTCCAGCATGAACACCGACAGGGGAGTGTCCTTCAACTTCAGGGAGGTCCAGGCGGCGCCGCCATCGCGCGTTAGCCACGCCTGCGGCTCCACCCGCTCCTTCTTCCGCTCCATTCCGAGCACGATGCCGCGCTCCGGCGAGCTGAATTGCATGTCCTGCAGCCGGAACTCGGTCTCGTCGGCATCCATCATCCGCTGGATCACCCAACGCTTCGAGCCGAAGCGTCCGGAGATCTGCTCCGGCCGCAAGGGCGGAAGCACGGGCACCTCCGGCAGGAAGGTCGATTCGTTGAGGTCCGCCGGCGGCCGCTTCGGCGCCGGCTCCTGGCTCCAGGCTGCTCCCGCCCAGACACATCCGCCAATCATCCACCTGCGCGTCAGAGCCATGCCGCTACTCCCCGTAAGTGACTTCGTCCCGCCGCGCGATGTGGCCGTGCGTCTTCACCAATTCCACATGATTGGCCGCCTCCACCGCCGTGGGATTCAGCCTCGCCAGCACCAGCAGGCAGCCCACCTGTTCGCCGATGGTCGTCAGCATCTCCATCTCCGCACCCGAATGCCGGTGCGGCATGCGGTGCTGCACGTTCACCACGCCCACCACCCGGTTCCGGGCGATCACCGGGGCGGAGAGGAAGGCTTCAAACGAATCTTCAGGCAGCTCGCTGAAGGTCTTGAAGCGCGGATCTCGATAGGCTTCCGACGAGATGGCCAGCAGCTTGCGCTCGCGCGCTACCCAGCCCGTCAGCCCCTCTCCAGATCTGAGCCGGACCTGGCCGATCTCGGCCGGGTGCGGACTGGACGTGGCGCACAATACCAGTTCGTCGTCGTCGAACAGATACAACAGGCAACTGTCGCAGCTCGTGAAGTCCTGCACCAGCCGGGCCACCGCCTGCAGCGTATCGGCCAGGCTGAGTTCCCTTACCATCAGCCGGCTCACCCGCTGGTAGATGCCCAGCTGCTGCTCCAGCTTTTCAACCCGTGCTTCGAGTTCCTTGCCCTTTGCCACTTTGCCATTATCACACTTCAGCTACGCAGAAACCCCGGCTTTGGGCTTGCCGCAATTGCGCCAGCACCCCACTCGCCTCTACCATAGAGTCATTCCTGCCGGATTGTGCGCCCGCGCCGGCCGGCCTGGTCTTTCCAGAATCCCGAGGAGAGGAGATCTGATCCATGTGGAACCGCAGCAAGAAAGAGGAGGACATCCAACAACGGCCCGCTCCCGCTCCTGCGCCCGATTACTCCAAGGAGGCCATCCCCATGTCCACCTACGCTACGCGGCAGGTTGAACACAGTTCCACCCGCGCCGGCGCTGCCATCGGCAAGAACCTCGCCGTGGTCGGGCAGATCAGCGGTAAGGAAGACCTGCTCATCGACGGCCGGCTCGACGGCGATGTCGACCTGCCGGAGAACCGGCTCACCGTGGGTCCCTCGGGCCACCTGCAGGGCCGCGTCCGCGCCCGGGAGATCGTCATCCACGGCGCCGTCCAGGGCAACCTCGAGGCCAGCGAGCGGGTGGAGATCAAGAAGAACGCCCGCGTCATCGGCGATCTCAAAGCCCAGCGCCCGGTGATCGAGGATGAGGCCTACTTCAAGGGCAACGTCGAGACGATCCGTGTCGACGCGCCCAAGCCGGCCGCCAAACCGCAACCCGCCGCCGCCCCGGCGCCGGAGTCCCAGCCGAGCCTGCTTTCCCCCGACGCCAAGCAGGAGCCCCGCAAAGGATGAACCCCGCTTCCAGGCCGGCGGCCTCCACTCCTCTCTCTCCGCATGAGTCGCAGCCCCCGGGCCGCCGCTCGTATGCGCTCGAGAGTATGAGCCAGTGGCTCGGCGGCCAGGAGCGCCTCCAGATCATCGACTTCGGCGCGGCCAATCAGCAGAACCTCGACTATGTCACCGGTCTCGGACACCGGCTCTACTTCGACGATCTGTTGCGATCCTTCGAGCACTTCTTTCCCGACACCGAGCGCACCCCGGAGCACCTCACGGCGAGCCGCATCGAGGAGTTCCTCGCTTCCTGCCTGGACTTCCCCGATCAGTCCGTCGACGGCGCATTGATTTGGGACCGCCTGCAGTTTCTCCCCGCTTCGCTCGGCTCCGCCGTGCTCGAACGCCTCCACCGCGTCCTGGCGCCGGATGCCCTGCTTCTGGCGTTGTTTCACACGGATTCCAGCGCCGTCACCGCCGCGCCCCAGAACTGCCGCATCCTCAACCAGAAGCACGTTCAACTCACCTCCGCGGCCAGCCGGCTGCCCATCGTGCAGTTCAACACCCGCGCCATTGAACGCTACTTCCAGCGCTTCCAGACTCTCAAGTTCTTCCTCACACGAGACAACCTCCAGGAGGTCCTCGTCCGGCGCTGAATGACACAGGAAGCCAAGTTCGCCAGCACGCGCCAGCTCGCTGGCCTCCTCGCCAGTATTCTGCTCTTCGCCTGCCTGCTCTACCTGGGCCGGATCTTTTTCATCACTTTCATCTCCTCCATCCTCATCGCTTTCATCCTGGACCCCATCGTGAACGCGCTCATGCGCTTCCGGCTGCCCCGCGGCGCCGCCAGCTTTCTCGCCTGCAGCCTCATGCTCACCGTCGTTTATCTGATGGGCCTCGCCATCTGGATGCAAGCCCTGGGCCTGTGGGAGGATCTGCCCGCCTATAGCCGCCGAGTGGCTGAACTGGTAGACTCCGCTACCTCTCAGGTGGAAAGCGTCGAAAAGGCCGCGCAGGATATCTTCGTTCCCAAACGTCTCCGCGATAACCAGCCCCCGCCGCCCGACACCAAGAAAAGCAGCAAGAAAAAGAAGGCTCCGGCGCCTGACCCGAACGTGCCGCCCCCCGTGCAGGAGGTGCGCATCATGCAGGAGGACGGCCAGTTCCTCAACGTGATCTACGAGAAGCTGCGCGAATACTACGACGCGGCCCTCATGGCCTCCTTCGTGCCCTTCCTCGTCTACTTCCTCCTCAGCTGGCGCGACCACATGCGGAAGTCCATGCTGGCCCTGCTCTCCACCGAAGGCCAGCGCCAGAACATGCAGCGCGCCTGGGACGGCATCGCCAACGTCGCCCGCGCCTACCTCGTGGGCAACTTCCTGCTCGGCATTGTGCTCTCCATCGCCAGCGCCATCTTCTTCTGGTTCGTCAAGCTGCCCTACTGGCAGGTGGTCGGACCCATGAGCGGCTTCCTCAGCCTCATCCCCTACCTGGGCTTGCCCCTGGCCGTCATTCCTCCCTTCGCCGCCGCGCTGCCGGTCTACTCCGGCCTGCCGGCTTACCTGCTCATCGGCTCCACCACGGCCGTCTTTCACCTGCTGGCCCTGAACCTGCTCTATCCCAAACTGGTCGGCGCCAGAGTGCACCTCAATCCGCTCGTCGTCACCGTCGCGCTCATGCTCTGGTACTTGCTGTGGGGCGGCGCCGGCCTCGTCCTGGCCATCCCCATCACTGCCGGCATGAAGGCCGCCTTCGACAACATCCCCTCGCTGCGACCCTACGGTAAAGTCCTCGGCGACTGAGCCGTGATAAAGTCACCGTCAGCATGATTTCCAGACGCACCCTCCTGGCAGGCGCCTGCGCTGCTCCCGCTATCCTGCGTTCGCAGTCCGCCCGCCGGCCCAACATCCTCTTTGCCATCGCCGACGATCAGTCCTGGCTGCACACCTCCGCCGCCGGCGAGCGTGCCGTCAAAACGCCCGCCTTCGACCGCGTGGCAGCCGCCGGCGTGCGTTTCAACCAGTGCTTCTCCGCCTCGCCCGGCTGCGCCCCCTCGCGCGCCGCCATCCTCACCGGCCGCTATCCCTGGCAGCTCCGCGAAGCCGGCACACACGCCAGCCTCTTCCCGCGCGACCTCCAGGTCTACCCTGAAATCCTCCAGAAAGCCGGCTACTTCATCGGTCTCACCGGCAAGGGCGCCGGCCCCTGCAACTTCAAGGACGCCGGCTGGCCCCAGAACCCGGCCGGCCCCGGTTTCGACAAACGAAAACTCGCTCAGCCCATCCCCGGCATCAACGCCAACGACTACGCCGCCAACTTCGGCGACTTCCTCGCCGCCAAATCCAAAGACGCTCCATTCTGCTTCTGGTACGGCGGCCAAGAGCCCCACCGCGAATACTCGCCCGGCATCGGCCTCCGCTCCGGCAAGCGCCTGGAGGACGCCACGGTGCCCCCCTTCCTCCCCGACACGCCCGAAGTGCGCTCCGACATCCTCGACTACCTCACCGAAATCGAGCACTTCGACCTGCATCTCCAACGCATGCTCGACCAGCTCCAGAAGGCCGGCGAACTCGAAAACACCATCGTCGTCGTCACCGCCGACAATGGCATGTCGTTTCCAGGCTCCAAAGCCCAGATGCGCGAATACGGCATCCGGGAACCGCTCGCCATCTGCTGGCAGGCCCGCGCCAAGGGCGGCCGCGTCTGCGACGACCTGATCAGCCTCACCGATCTCGCCCCCACTTACTTCGCCGCCGCCGGCATCCGGCCGCCCGGTTCTCTCTCCGGTCTCAGCCTGCTCCCGCTCCTCACCGAAGGCAAAGCTCTCGCGCGCCCCTACGTCCTCTCCGGACGCGAGCGCCATTCGCACGCCCGTCACGATCTGCTCGGCTACCCGGCGCGCGCACTCCGCAATCAGCACTACCTCTACGTCCGCAACTTCGCTCCGGACCGCTGGCCCGCCGGCGATCCGCCGAACTTCCACGACGTGGACAGCGGCCCCACCCACAAACTCATGCTGGCCCGCCAGGCCGACCCCTCCATCGCGCCCTTCTTTCACGCCTGTTACGCGAAGCATCCGGCCGAAGAGCTGTTCGACATTCGCACCGACCCGGGCTGCCTGAAGAACCTGGCCGCGGAAACGCGCATGCGCAGCACGCTCGCCCAATGCCGCGCCTCTCTGGAGGCGCAGTTGAAGGCCCAGGGGGATCCGCGCCTCGGCCCCCATCCCGACATCTGGGAGAGCTACCCGCGCTACTCCCCCACACGGCCCGAACTCGGCGGCTTCTCCGAATCCGGCAAGTACAATCCCGCCTTCCAGCAGCGCTAGAACTCGTACGCCGCCGCGCCGCCGCGCCCCTACTGCGTCGCCCACCAGCGGAACTTCATCCCTCTGTGGTCGAAGGTGCCCTCCAGACGGCCCGGGGCCACCAGTCTGCCCTCGCAGTTCTGGAAAAACCCCAGCATGGGCCGCCGGAAGGTCACCCTGTCCCCCCAGGCACGGCAACGTCCGCCAGCGGGCCCTTGTCGCCGCCGAGCGAGTAGAACGCCTGCGCGCAGCCAACGCAACCCACCTCCGGCAGCTCTCCCGCTGCCTGAACCGGGCAGATTCAAAGGGCTCCCGCACGCAGCCGGCACACCAATCCAGCCATTCATCGCATAGAATCGGAAGCCAGGCGATGCCGCCACTTTCACAACCAGAAGCATGACAGACGTTCCCACCATTGCCCGCCGCTCCATCCGTTTCCTGCTGGCCGCCATCGCCGCCGCCGGCGCGGCCGTGGCCGCGGCGCGCTGGGCCGGCAGCGGAATCGCAGCCGCAGGACTGCCGCTGGTCGTCTCGCTCATCGCCACGGCCCTCTACTGCCAGGCCGACCAGCGCGTCCGCGCCAGCGCTTTCACCTGCTGGGTGTTTGCCTTCCTGGCGGCGGCAATGTACTACCCGTGGCTCTTCACGAACTGGGGCTTTGACACCGGCATCCTGGTCATCCCCATGCTTCAGCTGATCATGTTCGGCATGGGCACCAAGCTGAGCGTGGCGGACTTCCTCAGGGAGTTCCGCCGCCCCAAGGGAATCGTCCTCGGCACGCTGCTGGTCTTTACCGTCATGCCGGTGGCGGGCGTGCTGGTGGCAAGGGCATTCGGATTCGCTCCTGAAATCGCGGTCGGCGTGATTCTCATCGGAGCCTGTCCTGGAGGCGCCGCCTCCAACGTCATGGCATATCTCGCCAGAGGTAACGTCGCCCTCTGCGTCAGCGTCACCACGCTCACCACGCTGCTCACGCCGTTGGCAACGCCCGCCCTCATGAAACTCTCCGCCGGAGCACTCATCGAGGTGCCCTTCCTGAAGATGACGATGTCCAGCCTCAACCTGATCCTGGTGCCTGTCGCGGCCGGCCTCGTGTGCCACAGGATCCTCTATGGAACAGAGCCGGTTCTACAAAGGCGCTCAACTGTCGCTGCGATCGGCGTCCTGGCTCTTTTTCTCGCGGGAGCGCTCGTTCCCTTGAGTCTACCCGCGCCGGTCTCCGTTCTGAAACCGGGTCTCATCCTGGGTTTCGCGCTGGTCGGGATCGTAGCCCTCGCCCGGGTGGCCGTCGCCGCCCTGCATGGCCCGTCCGACTGGATGAACCGCATCCTGCCCAAGACTTCGATGGTCTCCATCCTGCTGTACGTGACCATCGTCGTGGCCCTGAACCGCGACGAGCTTCTCCGGGTCGGCCTCCTTCTGGTGGCGGCTTCGGCGGCACACAATCTCCTGGGCTTCGTGCTGGGTTATTGGGCCAGCCGGGCGGCTGGGCTCTCCAGGCGCGATAGCAGAACACTGTCGATCGAAGTAGGACTGAAGAACGGCGGGCTCGGCATGGGCTTGGCTCTGGAAGCCCTCAACAGCCCCAATGCGGCGCTGGCGCCCATCGTCTTCGGCAAATGGATGAACATCTCCGGTTCGGCGCTGGCCAACTATTGGCGGAGCCGCCCCACGGGAGAATCCGACGAGCAAATCCGATAGAATCACCACCTGCGAAAGCCGTGATCAGAACATGAACCGAAGAAACTTCCTGCACTCCGCCCTCGCTCTGCCTTTGCCCTTGGCGGCCCAAGCGGCTCAGGCGCGCGCACCACAGAATATCCGCATCACCGGCGTCGAGGTGATTGTCACCAATCCCGAACAATCCCCCATGGGGAACTACGTGCTGGTGAAGATCCTCACTAACCAGGCCGGGCTGGTGGGCTGGGGAGACGCCACTTGCACGGGCAGCGACCTGGCCGTGGCCAAGATGCTCGAAGAACACCTGGCCCCCGGTCTCATCGGGCAGAATCCCATGCAGTCCGAGATGCTGTGGCGGCGCATCTTCTACCTGCCCTACTACCGTTCCGGCTCCGTGCAGATGTCCGCCGTCAGCGGCGTGGACATGGCCTTGTGGGACATCAAGGGCAAGGTGGCCGGCCTGCCCGTCTACGAGCTTCTCGGAGGCAAGGTACGGGACAGGCTCCTGACGTATTGGAACGCCGGCGGACGCGATTTCCAACAGGTGGAAGAAGGGGTCCGCCGCCTGATGGCGGAAGGCTACAAGGTGATCAAAGTGCAGGTCACCGCGCCGGGCATGGAAGGAGGCTACGCGGTGCCTCCTTCGGAAAAACAGCAGGCGGCCGTCAAGGCAGCCTACGAGCGCGGCCTGCCGCCGGATGAAGTGTGGGAGCCCGAGTCGTATGTGAGAATCCTGCCCAAGCTCTTCGAACACCTCCGCAAGACGGTGGGCGAGGAGATCGGCCTGCTGCACGACGTGCACGAGCGCGTCACCCCCAATCAGGCGGTGACTCTGGCCAAGACGCTGGAGCAGTTCCGGCTCTTCTATCTCGAAGACCTCCTGCCGCCCGAACAGCTCGACACCTTCCGGCTGATCCGCCAGCAGGCCTCCACCCCGCTGGCCATGGGCGAGGTCTACGTGGGCGCCTGGGAGGGCCACTCGCTGGTGACGGACCACCTGATCGACTATGTGCGGCACGACCTGGCCCATTGCGGGGGCATCACCACCGGCAAGAAGGTCGCCATCGCCGCCGAGCCTCACGGCGTCCTCACCGCCTGGCACGGGCCGGGCAACATCTCGCCCATCACGCATTTCGCCAACTGCCACGTGAGCCTCTCCGTTCCGAACTTCGGCATCCAGGAAGAGTCGCGCGGCTGGGGCCCGAAGGCGCGCGAGGTCTTCTCGGATTTCCCCACAATTCAGAACGGATCTGTGACCATCAACGACAAGCCGGGCCTCGGCGTGGAAGTCAACGAGGCCGCCGCGCGCAAGTACCCCTACGTGCGCCGGCTCCGGCCGGGCATCCGCCGCGCCGACGGAACGCCTTGGCCCTATTAGCCGCCCTGCCCGGTTTACTCTCCACCGGCTGCCTGCCTGCCGCGGCCGCCGCGCAACGCCTGCACACCTACCCTGCTAGCCTGTAGGTGAGAAGCCGCTCCCCGTAGGCTCCGCTTCTCCCTGGTGCCCAGCCCACGGCGGCGGATCGTTCTTCAGGTGGTTCCTTCTATGCCCAACTCTTTCCCCGAACCTGCCAGCACTCCCGGCCCTGCGCCCGGAAGCTACTCGAGCGGAGTTGTCCGCTATATCAACCTGAAGCTCGCCTCGCTCGGCCAGCCCACCACCCACGGCAGCGACCACGCCGGCTTCCTCGAGCTGGCTCGCCCTCTGCTGCGCAATTACTACGTCAAGGACCAGATGCTTGGCGGCCATCTGTGCCCAGCCGACCTGCGCATTCAGAGCTACCTCAATGCGATACTCGCCAAGATCTGCCCCACTGGCGTGCCGCCCATCCCCGCCCGCACCTTTGTCCTCGACCGCCCCGGCCTGGCCCGCGCCATGAGCCTCCCGCTGCGCACCGACTACTGCCACTCGCCCTACCTCGAGTCCTACCGCGTCGCCCAGGGCGTCCTTCACAATCCGCGCAGCGACCGCCGCACCACCAAAGGCATCTTCCACATCACCGAGGGCGGCCTGCCCATTCCCGCCGACAAAGCCGCCGTTCCGCTGCAGACCTTCGCCGCCCTGCTCGCCCGCGCCTTCACGCCCCCCCATGACGTCCTGCGCCTGCCGTTCACCGTCGGCGAACAGGCTGAGGCCCATGCCTGGGTCTCCCTGCTCCTGCGCCCGCTCGTGTGCCCCGCCGCCGGCAGCGAGCCTTCCAAAACCATGGAGACCCGCTTCTTCGCGCCTGGCTCCCTGGTTTCCAACCTCGATTTCGTCGAAGGCATCTTCGGCAACGCCGGCGATCCGTACCTGCCTGAAAACGACGCCGCCCTCGATCCTGAACACTGGACCGGCCACACGGGCTGCATCATCCTCGCCCCGCACCTCGCCGGCATCAGCAAGAAAGAAGTGGGCCTGCCCCGCTACGAGCAGGCCACCGAACGCCAGCGCCGCGACAAGATGTGCTGGACGCGCCCGGACGAGCCTTATAACGACGGCGGCGCCTTCAAAATCACCTGCCGCGACCACCGCGGCGTCATCGTCACCATCATCGCCGACAGCTACTTCGGCTACTGCAAGAAAGAGATCAAAACCCAAATCGGCTACGCCGCCAACCTCTTCGGCTTCGCTCAAGAAGAGCACGCCGGCGGCGCCATCGCCTTCCCCTCCTACGTCCTCGGCCAGGACTTCATCGCGGACCGCACCGTGCCGCTGAAGAAGTCCTCCTTCGAATCCGCCATCGCCCTGCTCGACGGAGCCGTCGACCTCACTCCCAACGGTTACGCCGTTGACCGCACCTACCCTAACGTCTTCTACATCCCCGAAACCTCCGAGTTCAACGTCCGCAAGGGCTTCATCTCCTGGCAGCGCAACGGCCAGGCCCACCGGCTCACCCTCCGCGCCGGCGACGTCTACGTGCTCCCCTCCGGCTACCGCGTCCGCATCGAAAAGCAGATCTCCGGCACCGCCTGGCGCCTGGTGGGCACGCGCGCCGACGGCACCCTCATCCACAAGCCCTCTACCGTCTCCGGCGGCGGCAAGAGCGAAATCTCCAAGTCCATCGCCAGCACCATCCTCAAGGGGCCGGTCTTCGTCCGCGACTACCACTCCGACATGGATGAGGTGCAGAAGATCCTCTCCCGCAACTACTCCGGCATTCACAAAACCCCGAAGAACCCCGAGCGCGATGCGCGCCCCATCCTCAGCGTCGAGCGCTCGCTCGGCTCCGTCATCAAACTGCTCACCCCCTCTTCGGAGTACTTCGACGAGTACAACGACTGGCTCCGCTCCATCCCGCAGACCATCCGCCAGCTCGTCTTCACCGTCAAGCGCTACTACCGGCCCGAGTGGGGCGAACACTGGCGCGACCACTTCACCGTGGACCGCGTCAACGGCCACCTCGGCCACGAACTCAAGTACGAAAACCAGCAACTGATCGGCAACTATCTCCGCGTCGGCCACGACCCCGACGGCTCCTGGCGCATCTACAAGCTCCGCCCGGACTTCCATCCCGCCGAAAAAGTCCAGGTGGAGGACGACATCACCGTCTCCGCCGTCCTGCCGCGCGAAGCCCTCACCGGCCTCGACCCGCGCGAACTCCACCCCTCCGTCAAACTCGTCGACAACTGCGAGGCGCTCCTCTTCCAGCGCCCCGACGACGCCATCGAGCCCGGCTTCGATCCCATCGCCGAAGCCGACATCGCCTCGCCCGGCACGTTCCTCTCCAACTACGAGCCGCTCACCGTCGAGAACGCCCGCGCCATCGTCGATCACGTCGTCCTGTTCGACAAGTTCTCCGAACCCATGCGCCGCCGCCTGCTAGAGTTCGTTGAAAGCGGCCGGCCCGACTACGTCGTCTGCACCGCCTTCCCGCGCATCGTCGACGGCCAACCCTCCAAGAACCCGCGCTATCAGCAGCACCGCCCGGACCTCGTGGCCCCGCGCGAAGTCTACCTCGCCAAAGTCGGCGCCCACCTCGACCGCGACGTGCCCTTCTCTGAGCCGCTGCCCTTCCCCGTCAACTCCGTTCTGCCGGGCCGCCGCGCCAATCCGCCGCAGCCTGAAATCGGCCTCCCGCCGCTCGCCGTCTACGGCCCCATCCACTACCAGGAACTGCCCGAGCTGTTTATGGACCTCATCTGCAGCATCACGGGCAAGTCCCCCTCCACCACCGGCTTCGGCAGTGAAGGCGCCCTCACCAAGGGGCCCTTCAATGCCCTGCCCCCCATCATCGACATCAATAACGCCCTGATCGATGCCATCCTCACCGGCTATGAGGGTTACTCCTCCGTCGCCGGCTACATCGGTCCGAACTACCGCGTGGACCACGACATCTCCATGCTGGTGCCGGAGATCTGGTGCCGCATGAAAGTAGCCGAGCGCGATCCCGCCGATCTCATCGCCGGCGGCTATCTGGAAAAGCTCCACGACTACGAATTCGAGGGCCGCACCATCCAGGCCAGCCGCCTCGGCTACCGCATCACCACGCTCTTCGCTGAGCGCTTCCTCGGCCGGCTCTTTGAAACCCCCGACGCCGTCTTCCCCGACGCTCTGCTGCGGCCCGAAATTCAGGAACCCGCCCAGTTCGCCGCCGGCGTGGAAGCCATCGTCGAGGCCCAGCGCCGCGTCGCCCTGCTCTACTTCGAAGACGGCAGCATCGCATCTGCCTGCCCGCCCGTCAAGGCGTTGCTCCACATCATGGCCCACGGCCAATACGAAGGCCACAAAGCCTCTGACCCGGTCATCCGTAACCTCTTCTCGCGCCAGTCGCTGCTCGCCAGCGAGTGGTACCAGCAGCGCCTTCACACTCAGCAGCGCCTGCAGGTCGCCCTCTGGACTCGCCACGTGGCCGCGCTGCAGCAGGCGCTCACCCGCCCCGACGTCGAAAACTGGTACGCCGGCCTGAACCTCGCCGAGCGCCTGGCCTACGCCCGGCAGCGCCTCCAGCTCGTCCAGTCTCCGGCGTTCCTCGCAAGCCTCATCGGCTCCATCGGCGCTGACCCCATGGGCGCCGACCTGAGCTGACATCCCCGCTTTGGTGAGAGGATGTTTCCATGCGACTCATCCTCTCCTCCGCCGCCGCCGTGCTGCTCGTCGTGCTGTGCCTTGCCGCCCAACCCTCTTCCGACTCGCTCATCGAGGGCTACCGCCTCGTCGAAGTCGCCTCTGTCGCCGATGCCATGGAACAGCTCTACGGCAAGCCCGCCCACATGTATCACGACATGCGGCCCGTCTTCACCACCAAGTTCGCCGGCCCCGCC
>JACQZS010000032.1 GCA_016213725.1 Acidobacteriota bacterium
CATGAAAAACACGAACAGGTTCAGGTACCCGAAGAACCGGTAGAACCCGCCGTGCCGCGGACCGTGCTCGTGCGCCATGTAGCCCGTGGCGTAAACGTGAATCAGGAAGCCGATGCCCGTCACCACCAGGATCATCACGCTCGACAGCGGATCCAGCAGGTACCCGATGTCCACTTTCAGCAGCGGCAGCCACTCGAAGAGAACCACCTGGTGCAGCTTCTCCGGCAGCGCCGACAGTTGCACCACCGCGCCCAGCGAAAGCACAAAGCTGATGAGCACCGCGCCGGGACTGATGATGCTGATCGCCTGCTTGGATAGCTTGCGGCCGAACAGCAGCATGATCGCCGCCCCGCACAGCGGAATGAGCGGGATCAGCCAGATGAGATCGAGGAAGTTCATTCCGGGGCTCCTACCACTTCAACAGGTCGATTTCATCGACCAGAACGGTTTCTTTGTTGCGGAACAGCGCGATCAGAATGCCCAGGCCCACAGCGGCCTCGGCTACCGCCACACAAATTATGAAGATGGCGAAGATCTGCCCGTGCAGATGGCCGTGGTGCCTCGAAAAGGCCACCAGGTTCACGTTCACCGCGTTCAGGATCAGCTCAATCGACATCATGATGATCACCGCGTTGCGGCGCAGCAGGATGCCGATGGTGCCGATCAGCAGCATCGCCGCGCTCAGCACCAGGTAATGTCCGGTTGTGATCGGTTCGAGCATCGTCAGATCCTCTTCTTGGCCATCATCACGCCGCCCACAATCGCCACCAGCAGCAGCAGCGATGCCAGTTCGAACGGCACCAGGTAATCGCGGAACAGCATCAGCGAGAGCGATTCCACATTGCCCCCCGCCGGCGCCGCCGCTTCCTGCGCCGCCTGCGCCGGCAGCTTCAACGACTGCGCGCCGCGCGTCAGAAACAGCGTGAACAGCCCCGCCGTGGCCCCCGCGCACAGCAACCCGGCCAGCCAGTTCCTGTGAAACTGCCGCTCCTTCGCCGCGTCATCCAGGTTCACCAGCATGATCACGAACAGGAACAGCACCATGATGCCGCCGATGTAGAGCACAATCTGCACGGCGAACAGGAACTCCGCCTGCTGCAGCAGGTACAGCCCGGCCACACCCGCCAGCGATGCGATCAGCGCGATGGCGCAGTGCACGGCGTTCTTCAATGTCACCGTCAGAATCGCGCCGATCAACGTCAGCGCCGCGAAGCTATAGAAGAAAACGGTTTCTGTCATGGGCGCAGGCCGGACGCTTCCGCCCGGCTCCTTTCCATTCTCCGGAGGCCGGTCCTAGAAGCGGTACTTGGTCGGGCGGATGCCCTCTTCCAAAGTCTGCCGGTCAAAGATCGCACCTTCCCGCGAGTAACTCGCCAGTTCAAAATCCTGTGTCAACTCGAGCGCGTCCACCGGGCAGGCGTCCTCGCAAAGGCCGCAAAACATGCACCGCGACGTGTCGTACGTAAATGTGATCAGATCCTTGCGCTTGGTCTCCGGGTTGCGCTCCCAGCCCACCACAATCAGGTTCTCCGGGCACGCCAGCGAACACAGGTCGCAGGCGATGCACAGCGTCTGCCCGTTCTCCGGATTGATGTTCAGCCGCGGCGCGCCCCGGTAGCGCTCCGCAATCATCGGCCGCTGCTGCGGATACTGCTCCGTGACGATGTTCTTCGGATTCTGCGTCCGGAACGTCACCCGCAACCCCTGCAGCAGGTCTACCAGAAAGATCTTCCGAAAGAGGCTCATTAGCGGTCCACCTCCCCCAGCACGATGTCTGTCGTGCCGATGATCGCCACCAGATCCGCCACCAGCGAACCGCGCGCCATCTTGTCCAGCGCCTGCAGGTTCACGAAGGAGGGCGGCCGCACCCGGCAGCGGTACGGCTGCGTTGAGCCGTCGCTGACAATGTAATAACCAAGCTCGCCCTTCGGCGCTTCAATCGATACGTAGGACTCGCCCACCGGCGGCTTGATGATCTTCGGCACCTTCGCCATGATCGGCCCCGCCGGGATGTCGGCCACGGCCTGCCGCACAATCCGCACGCTCTGCCGCATCTCCGCCATGCGCACCATGTACCGGTCGAACGTATCGCCGTTCTCCCGCGTCGGCACCTCAAAGTCGTATTTCTCGTAACCCGAGTACGGCATCGCCTTGCGGATGTCCCACTTCACGCCCGCCGCCCGCAGCATCGGCCCCGTGACGCCATACGCCTTGCAGTCGTCGGCGTTCAGGATGCCCACGTTCGTCAGCCGTTCCACCCAGATCCGGTTCCCGGTGAGCAGCTCTTCGTACTCGTCCACTTTCGGTTCGAAGAGGTCGCAGAAATCCAGCACCTCTTTTTCGAAGCCCTCGTAGGTCTCATACTGCAGCCCGCCGATGCGGAACGCATGCGTCGTCAACCGCGCGCCGCAGTACTTTTCGAAAATGTTGAGCGTGTACTCCCGCTCCCGCATGCAGTAAAACAGCGGCGTGATGGCGCCGATGTCCAGCGCGTGCGTGCCCAGCCACAACAGGTGGCTGCCAATCCGGTTCAGCTCCGTCAGGATCACCCGCACGGCCTGCGCCCGCGGCGTCGCCTCGGCGTTCAGCAGCTTCTCCACCGCCAAGCAGTAGCCCAACCCGTTCGAAACCGCCGCCACGTAATCCATGCGGTCCACGTACGGCGCGAACATCGTGTACGTGCGGTTCTCCGCAATCTTCTCCACGCCCCGGTGCAGGTAGCCGATCACGCATTCCGTGCCCAGCACCCGCTCGCCGTCCAGCTTCACAATCACCCGCAGCACGCCGTGCGTCGAGGGGTGTTGCGGCCCCATGTTCAGCACCAGCTCAGTCGAGTCCAGAAACGTTCCTGACATGGCTATTGTCCGCTTTCGATCCCCAGGTTTTCCTGGACCCACCGCTGGTCCATCTTCAAAATGTTGTTCTCCTTCCGCAACGGGAAGGTCTCCCAATCTTCCGGCATCAGAATGCGCTTCAGCCCGGGATGGCCCTCGAACTCGACGCCAAACATATCGTAGACTTCGCGTTCCAGCCAGTCCGCCGTGATGAACACCGGCACCGCCGAAGCCAGCTTTTCATCGGCCTTCACCTGCGTCTTCACCCGGATCCGCTCGTTGCGCTCGAAGCTGTACAGGATATAGACCACCTCGAACGGCGCCGGCTTGTCCGGGAAGTGCACCGCCGTCACGTCCACCAGGTAGGCGAACTCGTGATTGTCTCGCAGCGAAGTGAGAATCGGCCGCACCTCGCCCGGCTGGCACACCAGGAAGTTCTGCCCCAGGTAGGAGGAAAACGCGGAGATCTTTTCGCCGAATTCGTCGGCCAGCGCTTTGGGCAAATCGCCTTCCCACGGCGTCGCCGCCATGACGGCAGGAGCCTTCGGGGCCGCAGGCTTCGCCGCCGCGGCGGCAGCGGGCTTGGCGGCTCCGGCGGCGGCCGCTGGTTTGGCGGCAGCCGCGGCCGGCGCGGCCGGCGCCGGTTTCTCCGCTGGAGCGGCTTCGGATGCGGGTTTCTCCGCCGGCGCGGCACTGGCTGCGGCGGCGGGCGCGGCATCTGCCGCGGGTGGCGTGGGCGCGTCTGCCGCGGGCTTGTTTTCTATCGGTGCTGCTTCCGAACTGGGAGCAGACTCCTGCGGCGTGGCGCCTTCCGGCTTGGGATCGTCAGGCATGCGTGAATCCTAACTGAAGCTTCAGGGTTATCATAGCGTGAAAATCAGTGTCAAATGTCCGAAGTCCATCTTGGGGCCGGAAACAGGCCGCGAAACACCCCTTTTCTGATTGCACCAGTTGGGCTTACACGCGCCGCCGCGCAATTGCGCACAGAGGCGGGAAAAGCCCTGAAATGACGAAGCGGCCGGCGCGCTCTACGCCGGAAATCCGCCGCGCGCAGGCCTCAAAGAAAACGGGCCAGTTGCCCCGGCCGGGTAACTGGCCCGTTCTTGCCGATCCGTCCAGTCCAGGAGAGCTGCCGCGCCCCGGAACTCAGAAGTTGATGCGGCCCGACAACTGCAGGCTCCGGTTGTCGCCAACCGTGGAGGTGATGCGTCCCACGGTGGGCGAGCCGATGCTGCCGTTCGGGAATCCTAAGTACGGAGTATTGAACAGGTTGAACGCTTCAAAGCGGAAATTGAAGCGCACCCGCTCCGTAATGCGGAACGTCTTCACCAGGCTGGCGTCGATGTTGACGACACCTGGCGAATAGAGCACGCCACGAGCCACGTTTCCGTAGTTGTTCGGCGCCGGAGCTGCAAACGCGGAAGCGTCAAACCAGTAATACGGATCCGGGTTGTCAAGGGTTCCGCTCTTAAGCCGATTCGGCCAGGACGGCGCACCGTTGTTCACGCCGTTCGCCAGGCTCACATTGAACGGACGCCCGGTGGTGGCCGTCACGATGCCGCCCAACTGCCACCCTCCGGCAATCATGTCCAGAACATTGTTCTCGATGTTGACTTGCCGGCCTTTGCCGAACGGCAAGTCGTACAGCCCGTTCACAACCATGCGGTGTTTCACGTCGAATCCGGACGCACCGCGGCCGCACCGGATGCAGGTGACCGTCTGCGGACCGCCGGTCTGTCCGCCGCCGGAAGCGACGGATCCCCCGTAATCCAGGCTCTTGCCGTAGGTGTAGACGCCCAGAAGCTGGAATCCGCTCGAGAAACGCCGTTCCACCTTGGCCGTCATGGCTTGGAACGAACTGGAGGCCATCGGCTCGAAAATGGTGACGCTGCCGATGTTTCTCAACGCCTGAATCGGGCGGCGGTCCTCCACGCTGCCTGTGCCAAGCCGGACTTCGTTGTGGTTGTAGTTGAACAGGAGATTGTTGCCCCGGCTGCCGACGTAGCCGATCTCTCCCATCCAGTTCTGGCCCAGTTGCCGCTGCAACGTCAGGCTCCAGGTCTGCGCGTATTGCGTCTGATTATTGAAGGAATACCCTCGGACGGTCGGCCGCCGGAGGTTGATCTCCGCGGTAGTCATCGGCTTCAGAGGCACCAGCGGGCCGAAAGGCAGGTCGATGCGTTGAATGTTGGAGTAGTCGGTGAGGAAGTCGCCGTAGGAGTAAGACTCGCTGAACAACCACGGCGGGCCTTGCGTCAGCATGCTCGACGCCGAGTACGGCTCAGGGAAGTAGCTCAGCCCGTAGCCGCCGCGCAGGATAGTCTTCTGGTTGCCCATCACGTCGTAGGCGAAGCCGAAACGCGGGGCCAGGTTGTTGTGATCGGTGTTCCGCAGCGCGCGGGAGTAGCCGCCTTCATTGGCGTAGGCAAACATCAGCTTGCCCATGTCGAAGCTGGTCAGGCGATCGTACTTCTCGGTCTCCGGAGAGTAGATCTCATAACGCACGCCCAAATTCAGCGTGAGGCGCGAGCTGACCTTCCAGTCGTCCTGGAAAAACATCGCGTTTTCCCAGACGCGCAGACCCGGCACATCCAGCAGGAACCCGCGGCTGCCTTGCTGCAGCAGCCCCAGCAGCATCGAAGCCCAACCGGTGCCGCCGGTGCGCGAAACGGGGTCGGAAACGTAGCCGCGTGTGAAGTACAGCTGGCCACGCGTGTCGGCGTTGGTGAACGGCGAGACGTCGCGGCGGACAACGTGATAGCCCATCTTCAGGTTGTGCTTGCCCCGGGTCCAGTAGAGGTTGTAGTCCACCTGATAGTTGACCTGCTTGGGCCGCGCCGGAAGGAAACTGGGGCCGCCGCTGAGGCCCGTGAAATCCGTGACGTTGATGAACGGAATTCCGGTGGAGTTGTCGGTCAGGTTGATGTTCCTGATGCCCAGCGAATCGGCGGCCGGAATGCCGTAATCGGAGTGGACGGTCGACGGGTTCGTGCGCGCCCAACCGGTGCGGAATTCACCCACCAGCGCCGGCGTCCAAACCCGGCTCCAGTTGAATGCGCCGCCATTCGTGCGCAGGCGCGTGTTCTGAATGCCTGCCACCCACGGGCCCAGCGTAAACCGGGACGCAGCCTCGGCGGGCGTCGGCAGACAGCAGTTCGCCTGCCCCTGCGGAGCGTCGAGATCGAACCACTGCTGCTGCACCCGGAAGAACATGGAATCCTTCGCGGAAAGCTGATAATCCGCTCGCGCCGTGTACTGGTTGTCGTCGATCACGCGGTTCGGCGCGGACTGGTAGTTGTTGAAGTTCCCCGCCAGATTGGGCCTGGGATAAATGCTGGCGACGTTGATGCCAACCCGGTTCATCAGGGCAACGGGAACGGTGTTGTTCGGGAAAGGATCTCGGATAAAACCCGAAGGGTTCGCCGGGTTGGCGCGTGTCGTGTAAGGATTCCAAACCTGAATCAGGGCGCCATTGCTGCCGCGGAAATCGCTGAAATTTCCGCCGCGAACCAGGTCCGTCGGCACAGTGTTCAGGTAGTCCAGGCCACGAACTTCCCGCTGTCCGGCGTAGTCCGCGAAGAAGAACAGCTTGTTCTTGATGATCGGGCCGCTGACGGCGCCCCCCATCTGGTTGCGCCGGAAAGGCAGCTTCTTCGGCAGCGCCTGCGGCGACTGAAAGTAGTTGCGCGCATCGAACTCGATGTTCCTCACAAACCAGAATGCCGTCCCGTGCAGGTCATTGGTTCCGGACCGCGTTGAGACGGAAACGACACCGGCGCCGCGCCCAAATTCGGCCGAAAATGAGCCCGTCAGCACCTTGAATTCCCTTACCGATTCGAGCGAAGGCTGCACAATCACCGTGTTGAACGTGTACTCATTGTTGTCGATGCCGTCCAATAGCCAGCCGTTCGCATTGGCCCGCTGGCCCAGTGGATTGTAGTTCGATGCGGCGCGCGGATTGAACGTCGAAGCGCCGGACAGATTCTCGCCGGACTGGCCCGGAGTCACGCCGGGCGATAAGTAAACCAGCTGTGCGAAGTTGCGCCCGTTCAGCGGTAGTTCCTGCACCGCCCGCTGCTCGATCACCTGCCCCGTCTCCGCCGTCGTGCTCTGCACCAGCGGCGCCGCCGCGGTCACTTCCACCGTCTCGCTCACGTTGCCCACAGCCATGGCCATGTCCACGCGGACCTGCCCGTTCACCGCCACCACCACGTCCTTCTGCTCCGCTTTCTTGAAGCCCGCCTGTTCCACCGTCACCCGGTACGCGCCCGGGATTAAAAACGGAAACTGGAACGATCCCGTTTCATCCGTCTTCTTCGAAACAACCGTTCCCTGGTCCTGATTCGTGACGGTGACCGTGGCGTTGACCATCACCGCACCTTGCGGATCCGTCACCGTGCCGAAGATGGTTCCCGTTGTCACCTGTGCCGTCGCCGCACCCGCTGAAACAACAGTCAAGATTGCGGCGAGTATCCCGATCTTCCACTGAGATCTCATGAAACCTCCTGCATTCCCTCAAACGTCGAACCCAATGAAAACTTGGCAAACTGACAAAATCTGCGCCCGCCTGCTGCCACTTCATTTCGCGCAATTGAGCGGCTTTCTTCCATATCTCGCCCGGTCCTTCTGTACCCTTTTGTCTATGTTTTGCCCGGAGGAGTATATCAGAGCCGCCGCACGGCGGAAAGGGGGTGGTCGCCCTCCCTCTCCCTCCCCAGTCCGGTAGTAGAATGAAAGAAATCAAGCAGTTGCCAAAGGAGCTTCACACACTATGACGAAACGGATTCTGGTCGTCTCCGCGCTCGGCCTCATGTTGGCCGGTCTCCTCCCCGCGCAGAAGAAGGGCGATGCCGCCAAGGGCAAGGAAGTCTTCGACCAGTGTGGCGTCTGCCACTCCGCCACCACCGACGAAAAGAAGATGGGTCCCAGCCTGAAGGGCCTCTTCAAGAAGGCCAAGCTCGCCAACGGTCAGCCCGTCAACGACGCCAGCGTCACCGCCATGGTCAACAAGGGCAAAGGCACCATGCCCGCCTTCGCCGACGTCCTCAGCGCGGACGAAAAGGCTGACCTCCTGGCCTACCTCAAAACCATCTAGCCAGCGCCTCAGACCGGGCCGGATTTGACCCCTCCCGGGCCACCCAGTTACAATAGAAAAGGCGGCAACACCGGCCGCCTCGCGCGTCCCCATCGTCTAGCCCGGCCTAGGACACCGCCCTTTCACGGCGATAACGCGGGTTCGAATCCCGCTGGGGACGCCATCTCTTTCTCCGCCCCCGCTCGTGCCCTCCCCCGCCGCTTTTTCTCTTGGCTCCTCCCCTGTCCGGTGCTATTCTTGACCAACCTCAGAGGGAGGAGGGCTCATGTCCGTCACCTGCAAAGCTACCGCTCTCTTCGCCTTCCTGGCAGTACCCGGCGTGCTTTGGAGCACAGTCATCTGCTTCTACGGCGCGGACCTGGATCAGGACAAGGCGAAAGACACCGCCAAGAATCTCGTGAATGCCGCCGTGGCCGGCGGCGCCAAAGGCAGCGTCGGCACCGACATCGCCGGCGGCGACATCTTCAACAGCATGAAAACCGCCGCCGGAACCTGCTTCAATGCCAGCACCGGCAAGTTCGACTGCGGCACCGGCGTGCTGCTCGTCTACATCTCCTCCCACGGGGACAAAACCGCGGACGGCAAGGATACCGTCATCGGCAACCTCACCAAGGGGCCCCACACCACCCTCAGCGCGCTCACCAAATCCATCGCCGGCACCATCCCCGAATGCTGCACCGTGATCTTCGCCATCGACGCCTGCTTCGCAGACGCCTGGTACAACAACTCCATCCCCGACGTCGGCGGAAACCCGAACCCCAACAATCCCTTCAAGGACCTCAACTACCTGGTCGCCGTGCCCGCCGGAGAAGGACGCTGCTTCGGCACTCCGGTCGGCAGCGCCCTGTCAAAGGCGTTCGGCGCCGAGCGCTCCATCAGCCAGCTCTCAGACTTCCTCGGTAGCCAGCAGGGCGTCCGCACCACCTGGAGCGCCGACGATCAGCACAACTACACGTTTAAGCTCACCCCAGAGCCCGCCACCCTATGGCTCACCCTCATTGGCTTCATCCTGGTGTTCCGCCCGCTCCGCCAACGGTACGCCTGGCTTTCTCCTTTCCGGCTCCGCATCGGCGGCCTAGGCCGCCGATGCTAGACTCCGACCCGCCCACAATCGATCGTTCTCCCGAACGCACGGAGAAGTAGACAATGCGCCTCGCATATACCTCTCTACCCTTCCTGGCTCTGCTGCTGGCTGCCCCAGCCATCGCTGCGCCAATTGTGACCAACACCGTCGACACTGAGACGGCCTTCACCCTCGTCGGCCACGGTGGCATGTACAACACCGTCACCACGTGGAATTTCGCTCCTTACACCAGCCCCAGTGGTTTCTGGTTCCTGCAACTGACCGTCGTTGAGGGTCAAAGTTTCTTCAATAACGATGTCGTCACCGTGACCGGCACCGTCCAGCACCTGAAGTCCCCCACCGGCCACGGCGACGGACCCGGATTTGCCATTCCCTTCACCATGACCATCAATGCCTCCGGACCGCTCAACGACGCCTTTCTCGCCGGCAAGGCTCACGGCGGACACTCTGACAGCGCCAGCGGCGCCTTGTCCGGAATCAGCACGCCTTACAACCTCATCGCTTATCAGTTCTCCAGCTACGACTTCAATATCGATGTGCGCCACGTCCCTGAACCCGCCGGCCTCGGCGCCCTTGGTCTGGGACTCCTGCTCGCGGCTCGCGTTTTGAGAAAACGCTGAGCCTCTTGGCCTGCGCGGCGGCCTCGCCCGCTCACAAGTCTGGCGGTAGGTTTGTTACCTCCAGTGCCACCGTCGCTTCCTGCGTTAGAATTCTAGGGCGGCAGGCCGGCTACTCGCCTTCTGCCCGCTGCTTCGATGCCCGAACTCTCCGCCTCTACTCAATTTGAATATGTTGGCTTCTGGCAGCGCGCGGCCGTGCTGGCTCTCGATGCGGTCATTTCTCTGCCCCTGATCCCCGCCCACTTCTGGGCCTTGCAGCAGTCGCTTCGCCTACGGTCGGCCTGGCCGCTCGCGTTGATGTGCATCGCGGCCGGCCTCTACATCCCGCTGTGCGTCTGGCGCTTCGGCGGCTCGCCCGCCAAGCTGCTGCTTCGCATGCGCGTCGTCGACGCCTCCGGCGCCTACCTCGGGTTCGGCCGCGCCCTATTGCGCAGCCTGCTCGAGTGGATCGACACGCTCATCTATCTCTTCACCGTGCTGCAAGTGCTCGCTGCGCTCCCGCCGGACTATCTGCCCTCCAGCATCTGGAACGCCGCCGAAACCTACGCCGAATTCGGCGGCTTCTGGTCGCAGATCCATGCCAACTGGTTCTACGTCTGGATCGCCGACGTCTGCGTCGTCACCACCAATCCCTGCAAGCGCGCCTTCCACGACTTCATCGCCGGCAGCTTCGTCATCACCAAGAGATCCTATGACGCCGCGCACCCGCCCCACCCGGCCAGTGTCACGCCCCCCGCGCTCCAGCAGTAACCAGCCGCACCCAGCCCCCCGTCTTCATCGCCCGCACACCGCCGCCACCGCTGCGGCCAGCACCTCGTTGTCCGGCTCGCCGTACAGGCGGCCCCGGCTCCCCTCCAGCACGCGCACCGCTGGCCTAGGCCGGATCAGCTCGCACCATCCCAACCTCCGGTCTACGACCGTTCCCGTCTGCAGGTGATCCTTCGACAGCAGCAGGTGGACCTCTCCTTCGTATGGCTTCGGACGGTACATGTTCAGCGCCCGCACGTTGGCTGGATAGAGCCCTTCCACCCGGTACACTTTGCCCGCCTCCAGGCCTAGCCCCCTCGCTATCCGCGCCGCGGGGCCCAGCACGCTCTTGCGATAGAAGCTTGCCGCCAGGCTCTTCAGGTCCCCGCTGTGCCCGTTGCGGATGCTCCGCCCCGCCATGTGCATCGCTCCCAGCAGCAACCGGTACGGATGCCGCAACAGCGACGGGTAGCCGGGCCGCCCCGAATCGAACAGGATCAGCTTCGACACCTCCTCCCCCGCCGCCTTCAGCTGCATCGCCATTTCATAGGCCACCGTCCCGCCGAAGCAGTCTCCAAACAACCGGTATGGGCCGTGCGGCTGTACGCTGCGCACCGCCTCCAGGAACAGCTCCGCGCGGCCCTCCACTGTCACAAAGCCGCGCTTTTCCAGTGGCTCCGGATCAAACAGGGCATATACCGGCGTATCCGGCTCAACTCCGCGCGTCAACCTCCTGTAGTACTCCGGCATCTCCGCCGCCAGTGGAACGATAAACAGCGGCAGCTTCGTCCCGCGCCTCTGGAGCGGCGCCAGGCACGGGTGCAACTCGCTCGATTCTCCGCGGCTCCGCAGTAGCTCCTCGATCACCGCCGCCTGCCCCGCGATGGTCGTGCGCGAGACGAACTCGATCCGGTCCGCCGCTTCCCGCAACTGGAACTCGTCCTGAATCTGCGTCCACAGCAGAGCCGCGGCAAAGGAGTCTCCACCCAATTCGAAGAAGTCGTCATCCGCGCCCGCCTGCCCAATCCGCAGCACCTCCCGCCACATCTCCTCCACGCGCCGCTCCGTCGGTGTCGACGGCGCCCGGTGCCCCCCCCCGTCTTCCTTCGCCGCCTGCACGAACGCCCCTGCGAATGTAGCCCCAAGCTCCGATCTCCGCACCTTCCCGCCGGAGTCTTTCGGAATCTCATACCGCACCAGGATCTCGGCCGGCACGTAGTCGGCCGGCAACCGCGCCGACAACCAGGCCCGCAGTTCATTTGAGCGCGCCGTCACGCCCGGCCGCGGCACCACCATCGCGTACGCTTCCTGCCCCAACGTCGGATGCGCCACCCCGAACACCGCCGCCTCTTCCACGCTCGCATGCTCCAGCAGCTTCTCTTCCACCAGCCGTGGCGACACCTTTACCCCGCCCCGGTTGATCACCTCTCCCAAACGGCCGGTGACGAACAGATACCCGTCTTCATCCAGGTACCCAAGGTCTCCCGTGTAGAACCAGCCCTGTTCAAACCTCTTCTCCCATCGCCCCGCATCCCCCTCATAGCCGGCAATCACATTCGCGCCCCGCACCGAGATCTGGCCCACCTCCCCCGCTGCCGCGCTCCCCCCCTGCTCATTCACAATCCGCAGCTCCGGACCCGCCGCCGGACCCGCCGATCCCGCCTTCCTCACCCTCGGCGGCAGCGGGCTGCACGTGATCTGCGGAGACGCTTCCGTCATCCCGTACGTCTCCAGAACCGGCACTCCAAACAACTCTTCCGCGTCCCGCCCCAGCGCCGGCGGCAGCGGAGCCGAACCCACCCGGATCAACCGCAGCGGCACTCCCGCCAGCCCTTCCGGCCTCTTCCTGACTTGGTTCACCGCCTCCCGCAACATGGCCGGCGCCGCCCAGAACCACGTCGGCCGGAACCGCTCCAGCCACTCCACGAACGCCGCCCCGTGGAATCCCGGCGCCACCACCACTGTCGAGTCCGCCGCCAGCGCGGCCAGCACCAGGGCCAACCCCGCAATGTGGTGCATCCGCGCCATGCAGAGAAACCGGTCCTCCGCTCCCAACTCCATGGCTGCGCCGATGTGCTGCATGGATGCCGCCAGGTTTCCATTCGAAAGGGGCACCACTTTCGCCGCGCCCTCTGTTCCCGAAGTCAGGAACAGCGCCGCCGCCGTCGCCGGCTTCCTCGGCGCAGGCAGCGTCCACCCCGATTCCGCCACTCGCAGCCCCGCCGCTGTCCCGCCTTCCGTCTCCAACTCGAAAACCGGCAGGCCGCTCGCCGCCGCCTGCTCGCTCCTCCCCTTGCCCCGGATTACCATCAGCCCGTCCAACTTCAATTCCTCGGCCGCGGCCGCCAGCCGCTCCGCGGGCGCAGTGGGATCCAGCAGGGAGAACGCGCATTCCCCCAACAGCGACAATACCGCCGTTACCGTCTCCACCGAAGGCGGCGCCACCAGCCCAATACGGTGCTGTCGCGACACCCCGGCGCGCCTCAGCCCTTCTCGCACCCGTGCTATCAGAATCACCAGTTCCCCGCCGGAAACGCTCCCTCCCTCGATACTCTCGAGGTACACCTTCTTAGCCCCCGACTGGAAACGGATGTCCATCAACTCCGCTGGTGAGTTGGCAACAGTGTCTGACATAAAATTGATCTACCGTACCGACGCCGGCCCGTGGGGCCGTCCCTCTGGGATCAACTTCCCAACCGTGTTACCTAATTGTATGTCAAACCTATCCTCCGATCTCCTGCTTTCTCAGCCTGAACTCATGTTTTGATATGAATGGGACTATCCCTATTCTCATCCCGGCCCCACATCGCTTTCGGTTTCTGCTCCCGGCGCTCCTCCTCGCCGGCCTCTCCGGCCAACCCCAGCCCACCTTCTCCTCCGCCGCCCGGCTCGTTGAAATCAACGTCACCGCACTCGACGCCAAGGGCGCCCCGGTGCCCACGCTCACTGCCTCTCACCTCACCCTCACCGACAACGGCAAACCGCGCCCCATCGCCTTCTTCCGCTACGAAGGGCAGGCCGCCCTCGATCCCCCCAAGGCCCGCCTCCCCCTGAACTTCTTCAGCAACCGCATCGAATACTCCGGCGGCCCTCCGCGCAACGTCACCGTCCTCCTCCTCGACTCTCTCAACACCGAACCCGGTGACCAGCTCATGGTCAAGGCCCAGGCCATGCAGTTCCTCAAGCAGCTCGCCCCGCGCACCCGCGTCGCCGTCTACCACCTGGGCCCCAAGTTCCGCATCATCCACGAATTCACCGCCGACACCGAATCCCTCCGCCGGCAGCTCGCCCGCTTCCAGACCGGCCAGCCCAGCCAGCGCCTCTCCGACATCGACGTGCTCGCCACCGAGTTCGAGCAGTGGCTCCTCGCCACCGGCAACAACCCCCAGCTCGCCTCCGGCCTCGAAGCCGCCCTCTCCGGAGAGCAGCACTTCAACACCACCGCCCGCCGCACCCGCGTCGCCCAGACCCTCGGCCGCCTCGAAGAGATCAGCCGCCACATCCAGGGCATCCCCGGCCGCAAGAACATCGTCTGGATCACCGGCGGCATCGCCATGTACTCCGCCCGGCCGCCCGTGCGCGGCAGCGCCACCGAACGCCAGCGCATGAATCCCTTCGTCGGCGAGGACTTTGAAAAGGACATCAACGCCACCGCCCGCCGCCTCGCCCAAGCCGGCATCGTGCTTTACGCCGTCGATGCCCGCGGACTCTTCTCCGGCGCCGAGAACTTCGCCTCCCTGCAGGACATGCCCGCCCTCAACGGCCGCTACGCGGAGATCCAGCAGACCGCCGCTCTCAGCGCCGACACCCGCTCCGCCCTCGGCGCCCTCACTGGCGCCACCGGCGGCCGTCTCCTCTTCAACACAAACGACTTCACCGAAGGCATCCGCCGCGCCGCCAACGACCAGCTCGGCGCCTACTCCCTCGCCTTCTACGCCGATGCCGAGCCCGACGGCAAATGGCACGCGCTCAAGCTCTCTTCCAGCCTTCCCGGCCTCCGCCTCTCATACCGCCAGGGCTATCTGGCCGGCGGCAGTGCGCCGCCCGCGCAGCCGCAGGAGCAACTCCGCGCCGCGCTCCTCAGCCCCCTCGGCGCTTCCGCCATCCGCATCACCGCCCACTGCGTCCCGGCTGCGTCTGCGGGCGATCTGGTCCTCACCGCTCTGATCGATCCGGCCGACATCGCCTTCACTGCCAACCAGGACCGCCGCAGCGCCAGCTTCGAAGTCACCATCGGCGAACTCTCCCCTCAGGGCGAGGTCCGGTTTCAGCAATCCGCCGTCCGCCTCAACCTCACCGCCGCCCAGTCCGCCGCCATCCGCGAAAAGGGCATCCCCTTCCGCCAGACTCTCCGCCCCGCCCCCACCACCCATGCCCTCCGCATCCTCGTCCAACAGTGCGAGACCGGCCTCTCAGGCACCCTCGACATCCCCCTCAAGGAAATCCGCATCCTCCCCTAAGCCGGCTCTTCCAGGCCCAGTGCGCTTACTTCCGCGCCGCTGCCCGCTTCTCCACGGATTCGCGCCCGTCCACGTCCCGGATATACAATCGCACCTCCCCGCCTGGAAGCGACTCGCAACTCGGGAATCTGGCCGCTAAATTCCCCTCCAACTCATCCAGCACCTCATCCCTCCACCCATCGCTCTCCTTGATCAGCATCAGCCTCGGATGCGACAGCGAATCCTCAGGCACCGGGTACGCCCTGCAAACCAGACCCCGCCCCAGACGATTCTCAAATTCCGGCAGCAGTCTCCACATGGCCGCATCTGACCCAAGATCGAGCACCCAACCCGAGACCAGCACTCCCGCCACCAACGGAACAAGCCGAAGCCAGTGGATGCGCCGCTGTGGATTCACCCGCCAGAGGTACCCGAAAGTCACTGCGCAGATCGCCGCAATAAAAAGGTTTGGCGGCTCGTATTCCAGCCCGCGGGCCGCTGCTACTACGCTGCCCCAACCCGCTGCCATCGCAGCCATCGCCGCCCAGCATCTCCGCCATGTCCGTCCCTTGCGCCGCTTCTCCCACCACAACCAAACCACCCCCACCATCATCAACAGCAGTCCGCCGCGATATCCCCAACCCAGCGCCTCAACCACCCAAGGCTTCAGCATGCCCCCAATCCTACCGCACCGCCCGCCTAGCTCAACTCCTTCTTCTTCCCGTCCTGCAGCGCGTACGCCTCCCCGTTCTCTATCACCACGCACGCCATCGCTCCGCCGAACACCTTCGCCAGCCCCACGTCCGCCAGAAGCACCTTCCCCTTCAGCCGGCTCACCACGCCCTGCCTCTGCGGCGTGTGCCCCACGATGATCCGCTTCACTTTGAACTTCTCCAGCACCGCATCCACGTGCGCCGCAATCTCCGTCTCCGGCAGTTGCGCCAGTCCTCGGTACCACAGCGGCCCGTCCTCCCCGCGCACCGCTCCATCGGCCGGCGGCGCTTTCGCGTCCATCAACTCCGACTTCACCGCGTCGTTGATCCGCCCTTCGCTCCAGCTCAGATACTTCGGCGAAATCCCCGCGTGCACATACAGCGTCCCATCCAGCACCAGAACCGCCTTCTGTCCCAGTGCCCACTTGCCCAGCTTCCCCTCCGTCCCGTACTCCCGCATCAGCTCAATCTGCCCCAGCG
>JACQZS010000043.1 GCA_016213725.1 Acidobacteriota bacterium
ACGGTGGCAGGGACGATTTCAGTGGGCTTCGTCTTTGTTCTGGCGAGCCTTTCACAGCTGCCCCTGCACCAAACCATGCTGATCGGCGTCACCGGCACGGTGATCCACTGCCTGCGGGATCAGAAGCGGGGTGTGGATTGGTTGAACCTCACCTTCCAGACAGCAGTGGTCGTGTTGGGCGTGGAAGCCTCCAATGTCGCCTACCACCGGATCCTGGATGCACTGCCCGCCGGCGGAACCGCAGCGGCCCTGCCTCTGGCCGGCACTGTGCTCTTCCTGGTGACGGCATTCCCGCTGGCAGCCACCACCGCACTGAGAGAAAAAGAACTCCTGAGGCGCATCTGGCAGAACAGGTTCCTCTGGTCGCTGCCTTATTATTTGGCCGGGGCTGCGCTGGCGGGCCTGCTCACGGCTGTGCAGCACCTGCCGCTGTGGAAGAACTTCGTCGTCATCGCCCCGCTACTGTTCCTCGTCTATCGGGCCTATAGCCTGCAATTGGACTCGCTCGCTCGCGAGCGCCAGCATGCCGAGGAGCTGGCGACCCTGCAGTTGAGCATGGTGGAGGCCTTGGCCCTGGCTGTCGAGTCGAAGGATATTCGCGCGGTGGATCATCTCCACCGCATGGCGGTATATGCCGTGGGGCTGGGCAAGGAACTGGGGCTCGGAGGAGACCAACTGAAAGCACTGAGGGCCGCCGCCGTCTTGCACGATATCGGCCAGGTGGCCGTGCCGGATCACATCATCATGAAACCGGCCCGGCTCACGCCGGAAGAGTTCGAGCGGCTGAAGGTCCACCCGGACGTTGGCGCCGACATTCTGGATCGGGCGCAATTCCCCTATCCAGTGTCCCCCATCGTTCGGGCTCACCACGAGAAATGGGACGGAACGGGTTACCCGCGCCAGATGAAGGGCGAGGAGATTCCATTGGAGGCAAGGATCCTCACCGCCGTGGATGCCTTGATCGCGCTCTCCTCAGACCGCCACCACCGCCGCGCTTTGCCGCTTGCCAAAGCCATGGACCATGTGAAGAGCGAGTCGGGCAAGGGGATGGACCCGCAAGTGGTGGCCGCTCTCGAACGCATCTATCTGAACTTGGACGAGCAGGCGCGGTCGACACGCACCTCCGCCGTTCCGGATGCGTCCCGCCAGCCTGGAGATCCCGGGAAGGAAATGGACGTTTCCACGCCGGCGTTTCTGGAGACTATCGCTGCGGCACGCCGCGAAGAGCAGTCGCTCCTCGAGTTCACGCAGATCCTCGGCAGCTCGCTCCATCTTCAGGAGACGCTCTCGGCATTGGCGCGCCGCTTCCGCAAGCAGCTGCCCTACGACACGATGGTGCTCTTCCTGGATCACAACGGGACGCTAGAGGCGTCGTTCATCGAAGGCGAGAATCACAGCCTGTTCAGCGGGCTCACCATGGCCCGCGGTGAAGGGCTGAGCGGCGCCGTCGCCGCCGAGCGCAAACCTGTGCTGAACGCCGACCCCTCGCCGGAACCAATCTCCAGCCGTAATCCGGAGCGCGCCTCGCGCCTGGCCTCCGTGCTGGCCGTCCCGCTGGACGGCCCCAACGGCGTTGTGGGCACATTGAGTTTCTATTCCGAACGCCGCAATGCGTTTGCGCCCTCGCACCTCAGCCTGCTACTGGCCATCGCCCCCAAGCTCGCCGTCACCGTCGAAAACTCCATCCGCTTCCGCGAGGCCGAGAACCAGGCTACCTTCGACTTCCTCACGGGTCTGCCCAACGCCGGCGCCCTCTTCGTCCATCTCCAAAACGAACTGGCCCGCTGCGCCCGCACCAACGCCACGCTCGCCGTGGTGGTCTGCGACCTGGACGGATTCAAGATGGTGAACGACCGCTTCGGCCACATCACGGGCAACAAGCTGCTCCAAATGGTCGGCCAGTGCCTCAAGGAACACTGCCGGGAGTACGACTTCGTGGCCCGCCTGGGCGGCGACGAATTCGTGCTGGTGCTGCCCGGCGCCACGGAGGATGCAGTGAAGATGCGCCGCCGCCGCGTGACCGCGCTCATTGAAGCGGCTGGCGCTGAACTCACCGGAGAGCGCGTGGTCTCGCTGAGTGTCGGAGCGGCGTACTATCCGCAGTCTGGCCGGTCCGCCGAAGAGATGCTCGCATTCGCCGACAGCCGGATGTACGAAGACAAAGCGCTTCGCAAATCACTCCGCGCCAATTCGGGCCAAACCGCTCACAACTGGCTGGCCAACGCCGAGTAACGGCAGGCTCACTTCCCCGCTCCCTCCGCAATCTCCACCACCACTCCGTCCGCATCGACGATTCTAACTACCAACTTCCTGCGCCCCAGCACTTCCTTTTCCCCCACTGCAAACGCCGCGGCTACTGTACGGTCGCAGCTCTCATCCCGCCGGATCTTGTCGCGCACCTTCAATGTAGGGTTGTAGCGCGGCCCGGTGAGCGGGTAATAGGTCAGCACCCGGTCCAAGTCCGGCTCCGCCACCGTCTGGCCTTCCACCAACTTCCCGCTCGCATCCACAATGGAGACCGTCACTTCTTTCACCCAGAACAGAGCTCGCGCCGGATTCTTCAGGCGCAGGTCCACAACCAGGACGCTCGCGCTGGTGTCGGTCGCCACCGTGCGCACCTTGAGCACCGATCCGTCCAGCCGCACCTGCGAGCCGCGGTTCAGCAGAAGTCCAATACCCACGATGACAAGCCCCGCCGCCATTCCCGCCAACAGCAGCTTCAGCCACCCGGGCATCGCTGGTTTTACCGTCATCGAATGCTCCTCCGCCGCGCCTCAGCCCAGCAGTTCCTTCAGCTTCTTCATCGAGAGGTGCGCCTTCTCGATCAGCGTGCCATCGAAGATATGCGTCTCGAGGCCCACCTTACCCTGATAGCCGTCTTTAGGCAGCGCCTCGAAGATCGACTTCCAGTCCACCACCTCGGGTCCTACCGCCAGGCCGCGCGCCTTCATCTGCACGTTATGCACGCGCTTCATCGGCAGCGCCTTGTACCCGTCCGGCCAGGCGGCTTCCTTCTGCGACAGTGCGTTCACGGGATCCCAGTTGATGCCGAAGCCCTTGCGCTTCACGAGGTCGCAGATCTGCTTCAGTTCCACCGCGGTGGCCACGTTGCAGGAAGCCTCGTTCTCCACCAGCAGGCGGACGCCTTCCTTCTCGGCGATGCCCGCCATCTCATCCAGGATCGGAGCGATCTTGGGAAACAGCGCGGCCGGCTCCGCCACGCGGGAAAAGGTGAACACGCGGATGTCGCGCACCTGGAAGATGTGCGCCGCGAGAATCGCCTTTTTCAGATCCTCCAGCCGCTGGTCCAGTTGCTGCTTTTCACGCTCCTGCCGCTTGGTCTTCTGCTCGGCGGTCTCCGTGCGCCGGCGCACGGGTTCCGTGCCGGGCAGGCCGAACTTCAGCATCGGAGTGTTCAGGAAGGACACTTTCAGTCCCGCCTCGGCCAGTTCCTTGGCTGCGGGGCGCAGCTTGGCCTCATCCAGAAACGCGTACGTTCCTCCGCCGCCGGGAACTGCCCGCAGTTCCACTGACTTCACGTCGTACTGCTTGCAGAACGCTATGGCGTCTGCCGGAGTCTTGGCGATTTCGTCGGTCAGCAGGCTGAGCCGCGACCAGTCGAGCCGCTTGGCGGCGAAGGCTGCGGGTGCGCCTAGAGCGGAGAGAAGAAGGGAGCGTCGTAACATGGCCATTCACAGTCTAACAGGCTGTGAAAGCCCATCCGCCCTATCTGCCGGAAGTCATCTTCCACTCGGCCGGCCGGCCCGGATTGAACCGCACTTCGTAGGTCCGCCCGTCCCGCAGTACGATGCGCGCGGCGCTGTCGTCGCCGCCGATCCGTTCCAGGCTGCGCACCGGATCAGGCGCTCCCGCGGGAGCCGGGGCCAGCACATACAGGAGATTCACGGTCTGGCCGCGCGCTTCATAGATCGCCACCGGCGCGGGACGCACGGAGCTGATGCCTTTCGTCAGCCAGCCCTGAACCGGGTCCTGCTGGCCCTCGACGATCTTCAGTTTCGAATCGGCGCTGGCGCGCGCCAGCACCGTCAGATTCGCCGCACCCTCGTTGGTGGTCACCACGCGCAGCCCGTCGGCCCGCACCGGGCAGTCGAAGTGCAGCAGCGACTCGTAGGTGTGCTCTTTGCCGTCGAGCGCCGTCAGCCGGTCCAGCATCACCCAGAACCCGGGCTTGATGAACAGCACCGCGCGCGTGTGCTTCACGCTGCGTCCGACGCCGCCGCCGAATGCCTCGTCGTACGTGGCTTCCACGTAATCCGAATCCCGGCCCGTTTGCCATACGTGCGGCAGCGGCTCCTTCACCACATAGTCCATCCTGCTCGCCGCGCCTCGCCTCCGCTGCGGCTGGCCGTCCACCAGCACCACATTGTGGCTGGGCGAATCGATGAAATACGACCGCCATTTCGACTTCTCGTACGTGTAGTTGCCCGGATCCACCAGAAAGCTCTTGCCGTACGCCTCCACCAGGATCTGCAGCTTGTCCTCAGGCTGATGGCCGTAGCCGAAGGGGCCGCCGTCAAACCACAGCCAGTTTGCGTTGGCGTCCCATCCCGAGCGCTGCACGAAGTATCCGGCATACGGGAAGGCATGACTCGTCTCCGCCGGGGGCCGCCCCTGCCGCCCGTCGGTGGCGTACCACAGAAAGTCCTTCCGCTGCGGGTAGAGCTCGGCGGCCTCCCCCAGCGCCTTCCGCACGTCGTAGTAGCCTCCGTCCTGCACGCCGGGCAGCAGCCGCGAAGGCGTGGCTCCGAACACGTCGAAGTCGTACATCTTCTCCAGCCGCTTCAGGAAGTCCTCCGGCAGGGAGATTCCATTCAGGCGCGCGATCTTGAAGACCATCAGGAAATTCAGCAGGCTCACGTGGTGGTAGCCGCTGGCCAGCTCGATCTGCACGCCGTCCGGATACACCTGGTTGTCCAGTTCCGCGTAGATCCACTTCGAGGAGGTCTCGCGCCAGCGCGGCGCATCCTGAAACTCGGGAAACAGGACGCCCACGTGAAACAGCCCGTTGCCCTCCATGGCCAGCCAGTTCCCGGTCATGTGGAATGCCATCAGGTGGCGGGCGTGGTCGATGTAGGCGCCCAGGAAGTCGAGCAGCGCGTCGTCGGTCAGC
>JACQZS010000035.1 GCA_016213725.1 Acidobacteriota bacterium
CGCGCCGGCCGCCAGCGACGGTTCGCAGAATGCCGCCGGCGTGCTACTGCTGCCCGTGGACGCGTCCTCGGCGGACAAGGGCGGCGTCATCATTGCGCGCCACGCCATCTGCTCGGACAAGAAGCTGGTCTGGCCGGGCGGCATCACCACCCCCCAGAAGACCACGGCCATCGGCCAACTGAAGACCCTGGGCATTCTCGTCCGGGAAGGAGCCTAACCCATGATGCTGAACCCCTTTTCGACTGACGCCTTCAACATGACGGCGCTCACCGCCGCCATCAACAAGATTCCGAACACCTACGGGCGCCTGGAGCAGTTGAACCTGATGACGCCGCAGGGCGTGCGCACCCGCACCATCATCATCGAGGAGATGAGCGGCGTGCTGAATCTGCTTCCCACCCAGCCCGTTGGCGCGCCCGGCACCGTCGGCTCCACCGGCAAGCGAAAGGTGCGCTCGTTCGTGATCCCGCACATCCCGCACGACGATGCCGTGCTGCCCGAGGAAGTCCAGGGCATCCGGGCCTTCGGCTCCGAAACGGAGACCGACGCCCTGGCCAACCTGCTGGCGCTGAAGCTGCAGAACATGCGTAACAAGCACGCCATCACGCTCGAGTACCTGCGCATGGGCGCGCTGAAGGGCGTGATCCTCGACGCCGACGGCTCGACGCTCTACGACCTGTACAGCGAGTTCGGCATCACGGCCAAGACCGTGGCTTTCGCGCTGGGCACGGCCGGAACCGAGGTACTGCTGAAGGTGCTCGAAGTGAAGCGCCACATCGAGGACAACCTCAAGGGCGAGTTCATGACCGGCATCCTTTGCCTGTGCTCGCAGGGCTTCTACGACGCCTTCACCACACACGCGAAGGTGAAGGAAGCATTCCAGTACTATCAGCGCAACCAGCAACTCGGCAACGACTACCGCACCGGCTTCACCTTTGGCGGTGTGACCTTCGAGGAGTATCGTGGGCAGGCGACCGATGCTTCCGGCAACGTGCGGAAGTTCATCGCGGACGACGAAGCGCACTTCTTCCCGCTGGGCACGGCCAACACCTTCCGGACGTTCTTCGCGCCGGCGGATTTCAACGAGACGGCGAACACGCTTGGTTTGCCGCTGTACGCCAAGCAGGAGCCGCGGAAGTTCGGGCGCGGAACTGACCTGCACACGCAGCAGAACCCGCTGCCCATCTGCCTGCGGCCGGAAGTGCTGGTGAAGGGCACGAAGACCTAACCATGACCAGTTGGGAGTCGGCGGTAAGTGGACTGAACGCGGCCGTCGTGAATGCGTTCGGCCGCGAAGTCCTCTACCTGCCCGAGGCCGGCGGGCCGGCGACGGTCCGCGCGGTGTTTCAGGCGGTGCGGGAAGCCGAGGATGCCTCACCGGGCGTGTATGCGGTGCTATTCGTCCGGCTGGCGGACTTGGCTGCGGCTCCCGTCCGTGGCGACGAGGTCGAGATCGGCGGTACCCGTTACAAGGTGTTCGACATCGAAGCGGACGCCGAGGGTGCCGCCGTGCTGAAGCTCCGGCAGGTGAGTTGATGCCCAGCGTCCGGGTCTACCAGAAGAAGCAACTACGGCTCGATCTGCTCAACTTCCGCCAACGGCAGATGTACGAACTGGGCGGCACGGGCGTTGCTGCGGTGAAGGCGCGATTGGGCACGGCGCAGGGTCCCGGCGACGGCGCCGCCAAGCCTCTCACCAAGCGCTACGCGATCTTCAAGACCCGCAAGGGTTTGGGCAACCGCCGCAACCTGACTTTCACCGGCGATCTGCTCCGCAACTTTCAGGTGCGCACGGTGAGCGAGAACCGAGCCAAAGCCAGCGTCTCGACGCGCAAGGGCCGGATCAAGGCCTGGGCCAACCAGAAGCGGGAGGAGTGGATGGTGTTCTCGCCGAAAAACAAGGCCGTCGTCGTCGAGGCGGCGCGCAAGATGCTGGACGCGATGAAGCCGTGCCTGCTCGTGGAGAAAGTCCTCGGAGGCAAGCAGCGATGATCAACCCGGCGGATCTTGTGGATGGGCTTGTTGCACTCCTGCGCGACATTCCGGAACTGGTGGCAGAGATGAGCGGCGATGAGCAGCGCATCTATGCCTACCACGATCAGTTCCCGAAGCGCGCGAGCCTCGCAAACGCCATCCACACGGCGCCCTCACCATCGATCATGGCGACCTGGCAGGGCACCACGCCGGGCACCTTTGGAGGCGTCGATGTCTGGAAGCACCAGGTGACCCTATACCTGCGCGCGAGGGAGACTTTCGACGGCGATCCTCCGACCGCCTACTACCGGCTCTTCCGGCTACTCAGCAAGGGAGTGCCGGCCACGTTGGGCGTGCCGATGGTAAACGCTACCGTACACCCGTCCTGCTACCCGATGGACCTGCCGCTCATCCAGCGGCAAACCGATGCCGAGGGCCTCGACTATTTCGAGGTCCCACTCACGTTTACGGAGATGGGAGATGACTGAAACCGTCTGGATGATGCCCCCACACGGGCAAGGCGAGCCGCGCGAGGTGGAAGCCACGCCAGCCCAGCTAGTGCCGCTCATGATTACGGGCTGGAGCCAGTGCCCGCCACCGGAGAAGGAGAACCATGTCGACGACGAGACTTCAAGAAATTCAGATTTGCTTCGGTAAGGGCAAGCAGACAGACATCGCGACGGCTCAAACTGCCGCCAACATGTGGCAGTTGCGGAAGCTCAACGCCGCGCTGGCCAACCCGAAGCTAAACACTGAGAACGACGCCGAGGAGTACGGCAAGGGCCACGAGTTCCCGACCCAGACCTTCAAGACGTCCTGGGACGTCAGCGGCACTTTAGAGAAATACCTCAGCGCCGAGATCGCGGCCTGGGCCATGGCGTTCGGGCTGGGGAAAGTGGTGAAGTCCGGCACGACACCGAACTTTACCTACACGTGCACGCCACTGTTTCCGGCGAATGGCGATGCCGCGGAGCTGCCGTACTTCTCTTTCGTCGAACAGATCCGCCCGGGTGCCGGAGTCGTGCTCGACCGGATGGCCGTGGGCTGCGCGGTGGAGTCCTGGCAACTCACCGTAGGCTCCGGTCCTGGCCGCGCCAACTCGAAGATCAACGCCGAATTCGTCGGCTCCGGCAAAGTCATCGATTCGGCCACGGGCATCACCATGCCGGCCGCCACGGTGGAGAAACTCCTGCCGTCGGCGTCCTTGACGCTGACCATCAACGGCGTCGACTACGTCACCAACAAGAACATCGTCTCGCTCGAAACTGGCTGGAAGAACAACCTCAGGATGGACGCGGGCTTCTTCCCCGGCTCTGGGTTCCAGGCCGTCGGTGACGGGTCTTCTGGCGCAATCCGCGGCCGCCTCGAGTTCGGCAACCGACAGGGCAACCTCAAGTTCGTCGCCCGGTTTGAGAACGGCTCGACGGAGTACACGAAGCTGAAGGCCCAGACCACGGGCACGGCGGTGATCGACCTTTCGTTCGACACCAACAACTCCTTGCAGATCACCTGGCAGAAAATCGCCTACGCCACCACGGAGCTCGCCGAGACCGACGGCATCCTCACGGTGGCCGTCGACTGCGCGCCGCTCTACGACTCGACCATCGGCATCATCACCGCCGTGGCCAAATGCAACGTGGATCAGATCTGCCAGTAAGGAACGAATTCATGGAAACGACAACCTCTGTTTTCGACGCGACCCGCCCAGTCGCCATCAACCTGCGCACGCCGGAAGGTGTGAAGACCATCCGGGTCCGCTTCCCAAGCGATGCGGAGTGGACGGAGCGCCAGCGCCGCCGGAAGGTGGTTATCAAACAACTCGGCCGAGGAGTTTCCGAGACGACCGTCGCAAACGCAGAGGACTGCGATGCCGCGCTGCTCGCCAAGATCCGTGATGGCGATGACCCGGCGGTCGATCCCTTCGAGGCCAGCCGCATCATCGATCAACTCAGCCAAGCCGATGTCGATGACGTGGTCCAGGCCGGCGATGCATTCCGCGTGACTACCCGGGTGCTGGGCGGCGTCACCAGCCACATCCTGAAGATGCCCTCGGCAAAGGACGTCTTCGAATACCGGCGCAGCTTCGCCCGGATCCTCGACCTTCCGTTCAACCGCCAGGAACTCACCATCAACCTCACCGCCGCTGGCGCTCTATATAAAAGGTTGTCGCAGGGGGCGGAAGGCTATGCCGGCGAGGTGCCCGTCATCCACCAGGCCGTCGCAGTGAAGGCGGCGATCGACACGATCGAGGCGGGCTTCCAGGAAGACCGGGACCCAAACTTCTAACGGGGGAGTGGCCGGAAAAGCCCTCCCTCCGGTATCTGGTCCACTGGGCCCTCCGGCGCGATGAACTCTGCGCTCCGGGACTTTGCCCGGATGCGCCGGACGGCGACCGCTGTGATCACTGCCCGCTGGACAGACTCGATGCAGCGCAGGCGTCGGAACAGGGACTGGTGATCCGGCGAGCGCTGGACCTGATGGGCGCGCTTAAGATGGGCGTCCGGATTGGGTTGGAAGAGATTCGGGCAGACGAATTCTGCGCAATGCTGATTATCGGTGAGGAGCGAGATCTGCTGGAGCGCGGGAGACTACCGCATGCCAAGCGTGACTGACGCGCTCGAGGAAAAACATGATCAGCCGATTCTGTTCCGGCTGCTAAAATGTAATCGGGTGCCGTGCCTGTAGTGATCTGGCCGGGGCCAACAGAGGAAGGTAACGATCAATGTCTCGAAAAACCGTTCCGTATAGCAGGCAGGGGATTACAGAACTCCCCAACGACAAACCAGTTGTGTACAAGATCCTGACGCCCAGCGGCAACAACAACTACACCGGAATTGCCAAGCGTGGCCGGGTGCAAGAGCGAATTGCCGAGCACTTGCCAGGTGGCAAGGACGCGGTTCCCGGTTCGAAGGTCGTCATAGAGCAAGTAACTAGTATCGCCGAAGCCCGCGAGAAGGAGCAGCGGATCATAGCGCGGAGCCAACCCAAGTACAACGAACAGGGAAAGTGAGGTGATCAGGAGCGCCGGGACCAGACGGACCTTGGCCCCGCGCACCGCTCCCTAGCCAGAGTTCTCCGGCGCCTTACTTCCAGCGCTGCCATCGTCGAAATGCGTTCTCGTAGCCTCTCCTCATGCGGCCGTGCGAGTGGCGACGGACGTTGGCCCCGACGAATGTAAGGTACTGCTTCATCCAGGGCTCTTTGTTGTAGGTAAGGTCCCACACATCATCGTCGTCATACAGGACGAGTTGATATGCGTGGCGCAGATTGAAGCGGTCCTTGAGCCTGTGAAGCTTTTCAAGATCCGCATCTAGCGGTGACGCGCGGATGCCCTCCAGGTGGCACTTCAGTTCGAACACGTCGTATGGGAGTGTGTTCTTGAAGACAACCACGTCCGGCTTTACGCGCTTTCCACCTCCCAGGTCCAGAGTGGGCTGTGTCCTGACCAACCACTGAGCCGATCTCGTCCGCTCGAATTCGCGCCGCAACCAGTAGTAAGTTGCCACCTGCATGTCGTACTCGGTGAACACCTGTAGGTTGTACCAATCGGCAACCAGCAGCTCCGGGAGATCGTGAAGTATCCAGCTATCCGCTCTCAACTCTGTCCTCCTGATACGCAACCTTCGCTTAACGATAGCATCGGCGCCGACGCGAGGCCCAGAAGTCGCAGCCGCCGATCTGGTCGGTCTCAGACGTTGCCGCACACCTGAGTGATGACAGACACCGCAGAGTCCTCCTCGCCATGGCAGACAGTAAGCTCGAACTCGTTGTCGAAGTCGATGTCAACAAGGCCAATGCGTCAATCAAGACGGTCAACTCGGGCCTGTCGAGCATCGAGCAGACGGCCGCGAAAGCTGCGCATGGCGCCTCGTCCAGCATCGACGGCATGACCGCTGCGATGGTAAAGGGCGCCACTGCCGGGAACCTCCTGGCGGAAGGAATCAAGAAGGCCATCGAATGGGCCAAGGAATGGACCATCGAGGCTGCGAAGTTGGCCGCTCATGAGGCCCGGATGGAGGCCTCCACGCGCGCGCTGGCAAAGGCCCACGGGATCAGCGCCGAGGCTATGGAGCGGTCGGTCGAGGCCGTCCGAAAGGTCGGCTTCCACGGCGAGGATGCCCTACACACCATCGACCGCATGATCATCGCCGACCTCGACCTTTCCAAAGCGCAGGGTCTAGCAAAGATCGCCAAGGATGCTGCCGCAATCGAGAACATCTCCGCTCCGGAGGCTCTGGAGAAGATCCTCCAGGCCATCGAGTTTGGCAACGCGCGGGCCCTCCGCGCGGCAGGCCTTCGCGTGGACCTCGAGAAAGAAGTCCAAGTAGCGGAACTGACCCTCGGCCGCACGCTCTCTGAGAATGAAAAGGTTCAACTCCGCTACAACGCCGTCGTTCGTGAGGCCGCCAAGATCCAGGGCGCCGCAGCGGCTGCGTCCGGCGAGGCCGAATCGCAGATGAAGGCGCTCTCGCGCGAGGTGGACGAACTGAAGGAGGCGGTCGGCACGCAGTTCCAGGAGCAGTTCAAGGCGATCGTCCACGGTTTCCGTGAACTCGTCGGCTGGCTCAAGGACAATACCGATCTGCTGGTAAAGTTCGGTGAGACCGCGTTGTGGGTGGCCGGGATCCTGGCGACGTATGGGCTGGCCACGAAGATCATGGAACTGGCCAAGGCCATAGCGGCCCTCAACCTGGCCAGCCTGAACCCGTATGCCCTGCTCGCCGGCGGCGTGATTGCTGCGGGCGCCATCGTCTATTCGAATTGGAAGAACACCCAGGAGCAACTCCAGGCACGTTACGACGAGATGGAGCGGCAAGCCCTCCGCGACGACCTGTTCAAGGGCAAGGTCAAGGTCGATGACCTGCGCAAGAAGGGCATGACCGATGACCAGATCCGGGAGTTGATCTCCGGCAAGAAGATGCTGCCCGGCGAATCGTTCGAGTTCGGCGGGCCAAAGATCACGGTCAAAACTTCGAAGGAACCGGATATCGACGCGTTGAAGCGCGCGCAGGAGATCCGGAAGCGGCAGGCGCAGGCGGAGCGGGATTCTCTGGAGGCAGCGTTGGCGGCCGAGGCTCACGCCGTCACCGGGCCCGCGAGGGTCTTGCTCGAAATGCAGAAGGAGATGACGAAGTACACCACCTTCGTCGACGACCGTGGCGTCACGCACCAGATGCGTCTCACCGCCAAGACGCGCGAGAACCTCGAGCGAGAGTTGCGCACCAAGGTGCGCCAGATGCAGAAGGAGGAGATGGCCGACTACCTGAAGGAACAACAGGAGGCGTATCAGCAGCGCCTGGCCTGGGAGTCGGACCTCTATCAGAAGCGCCTCGCCAACAACGAAGAGATCGCGCGGCGGAACCTCGATCATCTCGCCGACGTGTACAAGTTCGAAGAGCAGCGCGCGGGATACGGGCGCGACGCCCAGTTGCGGGCAGTTGAAGCGTTGGACGCGCAGACGCTGCGGCAGAAGCTGTGGGTCGAGCAACACAAGATGGAGATCGAGGTCGCCTACCTCCAACGCGTTAACGACATCAAGCTGCGGCTGTTCGATCTCGAAACCACACGGATGCTGATCGAGGAAGAAGCCAACCTGAAGCGGCTCGGCTACAAGGCGGACGAGATCCGCGCGCGTATCGCCGAAGTCACCCAACAGCGGCAAGACTTGCGCGGCCAGCAACAGGAATCTATCGCCGCCGCCATCCAGGCAGCGCGGGAGAACGCGGCGATCCGGCAGGGCCAGCTCATCCGCGATGAGAACCGGCGGATCTTCGATTCCTTCAAGCGCCAGGCCGAGGGAGTCTTCGATGCACTGCTCACGAAGTCGCAGTCCATCTGGTCCGCCATCGGCAACTCGCTCAAGACCGCTCTCCTTACGGCCATCAAGGATGTGGTGTCCTCGCGCGTGGCGGCGATGCTGATGCAGTTGTTCACCGGGCAGAAGGTGACGTTCCAGCAGGGCGGTATGGGCGGCGGCGGAATGCTCGGCAAGTTGGGCGGGATCCTCGGCGTTGGGGCCGTGTCCGTGTTTGCGGGCGGCGGGCCGGGTGGGACGCCACCGTTCGTGTCGTCGGGAGGTGGAACTCCATCGATCATTCCATCGGTCTTCGGTGCGCCGACTGCCACAACTCCTCCTTTCATTCCCTCGGCCGGCGGCGCGGTCGGAACGGGCGGCATTTTCTCGAAGGCGGGTTGGGCCGGGTTCCTGCCCGGCTTGAAGTCCTTCTTCGGGATCGGCGGCAGCGTCCAGTTGGCGCCCGGCGTCGCCACCACCTGGGAAGCGGCCACGCTGGGCCAGAAGCTCTCCTCCATCGGCAAGTCGAATGCCGCCCTGATGGCGGGCGCGATGCTGGCCTTCGACGGCCTTCGCCGCGGCGGTTTCACAGGCATGGCCGAGACCACCGCAGGCGGCGCGATGATCGGCTTCAAGTTCGGCGGACCGCTGGGCGCGGCCATCGGCGCGGCCGCAGGGCTGGTCGCCGGCATCGTGCGGCTTTTCGTGAAAGGCGCCGAGGAGAAGGCCAAGGCGAAGATCAAGTCGCTCTATGGCGTCGACATCGCCGACAAAGGCGTTCTGAAGCAGATCGTCGACACTGCAAAGTCCGCTTTCGGCGGTAACCTCGACTTGGCCATTCGGTCGCCGCAGATCCGCGACCTGATTCAGTTGTACGCGATGACCACCGGCCAAAAGCCCACGGGCATGCCGGGCACCGTGACCCCACTGTCATTGGTGGAGACCGGCGGTTCGCTGTTCCAGTCGCCGTCGTACAACAATGGCAGCCCACTGCCGGGACTGAGCGGCCTGCCTTCGCTCGACAAGATCGGCGGCGGGACGCCATCGGCAGCCGGGCCAACGGTGATCAACATCACCGTACCGGGGGCCAAGGAGTTCTTCGAGAAGGAAACCGTGCGGGTGGTGGTTGAGAATCCGCGCGCGGTCCAGTCCGCCGCGATGACGGCGACCAAAGCCAATGCGGGGAGGCGTGAGATGACGGGGCTGCAACTCAGTCCGGGATTGATCGTGTCATGACCCGCCAGGAACTGCTCGACAAACTCGCGGGGGCGATCGCCGAGATGGAGGGGTTCTTCTCGGCCCAGCCAACTCTCGCGCAGCGCAACGCCAATCCGGGGAACCTCCGAGCCTGGCGCGACGCGATGGGGCGGCCCTACCCGACGAGCGGCGGCTACGTGGACTTCGTCGCCTGGGCATCAGAGCGTTTCCCTGGAGCCTCGCGTGAGGAGATGAGTCGCTGCGCGCTGGAAGAAGGCTGGCGCATCCTGCGCGTGCTCGCCGGCCAGTACATCGACGGGCGCTACACAGGCGCCAAGCCGCCAACGGTGGAACAGATGTTCCGCACGTACGCGCCGGCTTCGGACGGGAACGACCCGGCAGGATACGCACGATTCGTCGCCGCGAAGCTCGGCACGCGACCGGACCAGCGGTTGGTCGACTTGGTGACCGCCTGATGCCTGGCTCGGTTCAGAATGCCGCGCCACTGACGGTGATGCC
>JACQZS010000004.1 GCA_016213725.1 Acidobacteriota bacterium
CTGCCCATCGCCATCTGCTGCGGCATCTGGCAGACGGGGATGGGATCCAGCAGGCGCTGTTTCTTGAGATCGAAAACTTCCAGGCGGTTGAAGGATGAGTTGGCGATGTAAAGCACGCCGCGGGCCTCATCCATCTGAATATCGCGGAGACCGTGGTTGGTGTTGAGGCCGGTGGGAATGGGGAAGATGACGCCGCGCATGTCAGAGGTCCGGTAGTTCATGAAGACCTTGATGCGGTTTGGAATATTGATGGCCTCGGGAGAGATGAGATCGATGTTGATGGGGGCGCCGCTGAGGCCGGAGTTGAAAGAGAGGTTCGTGCCAGCCTGGCGCGCACCTGAGGAACGGCCGGGGTCCATGGTCAGGTTGAGGTAGGAAGGAGCGAGGCCGCTTTCGGCTTGAGCGATGAGGGTGTTGTTGAGCCCGGGGACGGCAAAGGTGAGCTTGCCCTTGCCGAGATTGTTGATTCTGAGGTGGGTGGAGGAGATGCCGCGATTGCAGTCGTCAACGGCCATGAAAACGGTATTGGTTTCGGGCTGGAGAATGGGGTAGTCGTAGAGGTTGCCCAGTGGGAGGTAGAGGAGGCCGGATTCGGAGAGGCCCCAGGCATGGGCGCCATCGGAGGTGATGACCATGCGGGCGACGATGGACTCGGGCAGGCGGATGCCGAGCTTGATGGCGAGGTTGTGGCCGTCGCAGATGAAGAGAATGGAGGCGAGGGGGCGGCTGGCGGGTTGGGTGAAGGGCGCCTGGTTGAAGGTGCCGTAGAGAGTTTCACCGTCGGGCGAAAAGACGCTGCCGCCGAGGTTCTGCAGCGAGTTTGCGCCGGAGAAACCGGTGGGGAAGGGGAAGGGCGAATTGATGATGGAATACTGGCCCTGGACCGCCAGAGTGGAGGTGTTGTACTTGGTGAACCCGGCCATGAAGGAGGTGCCCTCGGGGTTCACGGAAAGGACAGTGGACTGGCCGGTCACATTGCGGCTACGGAGGATGACGCCGCCATCGACGTCGTAGACGAAGGCTTGTGTCGTGGTGCCGTTGGTAATGATGCTCAGCCCGACGATGAAGCGGCCGTCGGGTGTGCGGCGCATGCTTCCGTAGAAGGGAGTAATGGGGCGAGTGAGCTGGGTGGCGGGCAGGGTGGGGGGAGTGACCGGAGGGGGCGGGAAGGGAATGGCGGAAACCTGCTGGCTGGTCTGGCGGCGGTCGTAGAGGAGCAGGGTGTTGGCGGCGTTGTTGGGGCCGGTGCCGAGGGTGGAGATGAGCACGCGGCCGTCATAGCCGACTTCGACGCCCTGGGGGCGGGCCGGGAGCGGCACGGTGGCTTCCACCTGGCCCCGGCCGAGGTCCACGACGCTGAGCGTGGAGTCCGGTGAAATGGTAGTGCCGGCGTTGGTCACGTAGAGGTATTGATTGTCCATCGACATGGCGGCGGCGAGCGGACCGCGGCCGACGGCGATGGGCGTAAGTTTGGATTTTGTGTTGTAGTCCCAGACATCGACGCGGTTGGCGGAGGTGTTCACCAGGTAGAGGCGGCCGCGGGACTCGTCGAGGACGATGTCGGAAGGAGTGGTGCCGAGGCGGATGATCTCACCGAAGGTGGCGGCGGTAGTTTGGGCGCGGAGCGGGGCGCCCAAAGAGCAGATCAACGTCAGGAGCGGGAGCAGGCGGCCTGACCGGGTTCGGAGGATCGGTTGCACGAACATGGCTAATCCGATAGTCTAAACCCTTTCGGCCCGGGGAAGTTTCCTTGAGCCGCAACATTGCGGCCCTGGCTGGGGTTTAGTAAGACTTCGAGTACAATAGAGCAATTCCGCACCTTGATGAAGATCCGGGTCTACAACCGCACGAAGAACGTCGAGATCGCGTCGGCGGCGGATGTGGCGAACACAAGTGAAAAGCGGCGGGAGGGGTTACTGAAGCGGGCCGGGCTGGCGAGCGGCGAAGGGCTCTGGATCACCCCCTGCGAAGCGGTACACTGCTTTTTCATGAAGTTTACGATCGATGTGTTGTTCCTGAACCGGGCGAAACAGGTTGTGAAGGCACGGCCATCGTTGAAGCCGTGGCGAATTTCGGGTGCGTTGCGGGCACATTCGGTGCTGGAACTCCCCGAGGGGATGATTGCCGCGACGGGCACTACGGCTGGCGACGAACTTGTGTTTGAGGAAGTAAAGTAATGCGACGAATTCTGGTGGCGGCGGCGGGGCTGGCTTGGCTGGCAGGTTGCGCCAAGCACACCGCTACAGCGCCGACGGTGGAGCCGAGCGGCGGGATGAGGGCCACGATGCAGCGGCAGGTGCGGAACGCGCAGCTGGCGGGAGAGGGCGACGGGGAAATCGCGATTCTGAGGCAGCGGCTGGCCATCGCTCCGGAAGCCATCGACGTGCGAATGCAGCTGGTGGAGAAGTACGAAGCGGCGGGATTTCCGGATGTCGCGTTGGAGCATGTGCGCGCGGCGCGAGGCTACGACCAGGGCAGCGAGAAGCTGCTGCTGAAAGAGGTGGAACTCCTGAGGAAGCTGGCCTTGCCGGGACAGGCGGCGGAGACCATCGACCGGTATCTGGCCTCAGGCAGGCAAGCGGACGCGATGGTGCTGAGCTGGCACGCCATCTCGCTGGACGAAGCGGGACGCCTGACGGAGGGTGAGCGGGAGCACCGGGCGGCAATCCAGAGGAACCCGGGCGACGACGCGCTGCATAACAACCTGGGCTACAACCTGTACGAGCAGCAGCGGTATGCGGAAGCGGCGCGGGAGTTTGAAGAGGCCCTGAAGCTGAACCGGAACTCGGAGCTGGCCAGGGCGAATCTGGCAAGGCTCATGGCGGAACGGCCGGACAAGCCGGATGCGACGGGAGCGGTGGCGCACTGGACCTCGGCGCTGGGCGCGGCGGCGGCACACAACAACCTGGCGGCGGCATACTTAGAGAAGGGCCAGTACGAGAAAGCCCGTGAGGAAATCGCCAAGGCGCTCGCCTACAAAGGGGATTATTGGCCGGCTTTGAAGAATTTGGAACTGGCAGCCGAATTGGATGGCCATCCGGCTCAAGTAAGGACCGGCGCGCAACCGACGCGCTGGCAGCGCTTTGCCGCCTCGGTAAAGCGGGTATTTTGGACCACGGAGGAAGCGCCCACGCGCAGCAAGGGGCCGGCAATGTCGGCATCCCGCTAGTAGGAGCAAGAATGAATATGCAGAATTTGGTTTGGCAGTTCTTCGCACGGCTCGCCAGGGAAGAAAAAGGTCAGGATCTGGTGGAGTACGCGCTGATTGTCGCGGCCGTCGGCCTGGCTCTCATCACAACGGTGAATCAACTTTCCACGGCGATCGTGAGCCTGTATTCGAGCATCACGCAGGGCCTCACCAGCATTGGCGCCACCGGGCAGTAGCGCCGGGACCAGCCGGAAAGTGCCCAGGCGATGGAGTCGGTGGTTCGCACCGGACCTGGCGTTTTCAATCGCCGGCCTGACGCTGTTCGCGTGTCTGTTTCTGTTTGGAGGGGCGAGCCGCCTTTTCCGGGATTCCGACACGGGCTGGCACATCCGGGCAGGAGAACGGATTCTCGACCAAAGAGCGGTGCCCCGTTCGGACCCCTTTTCGTTCTCACGGGCCGGAGCCCCATGGACCGCATGGGAGTGGGCCGCGGACGTGGCACTGGCGTCTGCGCACCGGGCAGGAGGACTGGCTGGCACGGCCTGGCTGACGGGCCTGGTAATTGCGGCAGGAATCTGGTGCTGGGTTCGTTTGACGTGGCGAGCCGGCGGGGACTTCCTGCTGGCCTGCGCGTTCCTGCCACTGGTTTGGACCACGGCTGGCCTGCACTGGCTGGCGCGTCCGCATGTGGCGGGATGGATCTGGCTCATGGCGGTGCTCATGGCCGCGGAGCGCGCAGAGGCACGGTTTCCGAGGCGGTACGCCGTACTGGCGGCCGCGGTTGGCGCGGCATGGGCGAACACCCATCCGAGTTTCGTTTTGGGCGCCGGAGCGCTGGCCCTGTACGCCGCCGGCGAAGGATTAGCATGGTTGATCTGGAACAAAGGAGACTGGCAGCGGGCCCGCTGGTACGGGCAGGCGCTGCTGTGGGGAGCGGCGGGCACGCTGCTGACGCCCTACGGCTGGGCGCTGCACCGGCACGTATTCGCGTACCTGGGCGACACGGCGCTGCTGAGCCGGGTGGCGGAGTTCCAGACGTTCAACTTTCACACCGACGGGGCATGGCAGGTGGGGCTGGTGCTGGCACTGACGGCGTGCGGCGCAGGATGCGCCCTGGCGCAGAGGAATCTTGGACGGGGGCTGGTTCTGATTTTCTTCGCGGCGATGGCGCTGAGGACGGCGCGGGGATTGCCGCTGGCCGCGATGGCGGCGCTGCCGCTGGCGAACGGCTCCATCACGCTGGCGATGCTTCGGGCGCGGGAGTTGCGGCCCGTGGGGCAGAGGGCGCTGCATGCGGCATTGCTCTATTCGGGGAACCTGCGCAGGCTGGACGAACAACTGAGCGGGCTGGCGTGGGCGCCTGTGGTGGCGGGTTTGGCCTGGATGCTGATGACCACGCCGGCGATGGCGGGCAAGGTGGGCTTCCCGGCGGAGGAGTTTCCAGTGGCGGCGATGAGCGCGGTGGCGGCGCTGCCGCAGGAGGCCAGAATCCTGGCTCCCGACAAGTACGGCGGATTCCTCATTTACAGGTTCCAGGGCGAGCGGAAGGTGTATTTCGACGGGCGGAGCGATTTTTACGGCTCGAAGTTCATGGAGCAGTACATCCGGTTGATCGAAGCGCGGCCGGAGTGGCGCGCGACGGTGCTGGAATTTGGGTTTACACACGCACTGGTACCAGCGGGCAGCTCACTGCGTGGCGCACTGGAAGCAGCGGGTTGGCGTACGGTTTACAGAGACGGTGTTGCCTGGCTGATGGCCGGGCCGCACAGAGATGAGTGAGGTCACGATGGACCGGCAACGAGTATTGATGATTCTTGGCGCCGCGTGGGTTTCCGCGGCGGTCCTGACATGGTTTCTCTGGTCACGGACCAAGGCGCCGCAGACGGAGAAGACCACGCGGGTAGTGGCGGCCGCGCGCGACATGTCAGCCGGGACGAGGCTGGGCCGCGGGGACGTGAAGCTGGTAACGGTGCCAGAGAAAGACATGCCGCGGGCGGCGGTGCTGGACGCGCGCCTGGTGGAAGGGCACGCGCTGCTGTATCCGGTGATGATGAACGAACCGCTGACGACGTCGAAGCTGAGTTCGATGAAGGGCGCGGAGGGGCTGCCGGCAACGATCGACAACGGCATGCGGGCGGTGTCGATTCCGGTTTCAGATGTGAGCGGCGCAGCGGGCCTGATTCAGCCGCGGTCGCGGGTGGACGTGCTGTTTACGCGCCCCGGGTCGATGGCAGAGGCATTGACGACGACGGTACTGGAAGACGTGACGGTGCTTTCGATCGGCAGAAACACGGAAGCGGCGGCAGCGGTGCCGGCGGCAGGCGGCTCCGCCAGCGCGACACCTTCGCAGGCAAACCTCAACGTGACCGCGACGCGCGCAGTAACGCTGTTGGTGACGCCGGAAGATTCGCGGCGTCTGGAACTGGCGAAGAACCAGGGCAAGCTGAGCCTGGCCTTGCGGAATCCGCTGGACCGCTCGAAGCTGCAGAACCGCGAGGCGGTGACGGCCGAGTCGCTGGATCCGCAGCTGTTTACAAGGGTACGCAGGCCGCAGGCGGTGGGCGCCGGCGCGGCAGGCGTCAATGTGAGAGATCCGAAAACCTGGGCCGCCCTAACCGGAGATGAGCCCCCAAAGAAGAAGGAAGAGAAGAAGGAGCCGCCCAAACCGCGCGTAGTGGTAGATGTTTTCCGCGGCGATAAGCACCTTCAGGAGTCCTTCCAATAAGGCCCGCTGTATGATGCACGCACTCCTCAAACGAAACGGCGCACGAACCCTTCTGATGGCACTGCTCGGCTGCACGGCGGCCGCGGCTCTGGCCGGCGCGCAGACCGCCCCGGCGCAAAGCCCCCCGGCCCGCGACGTGGAACTGTTGCTAGGCCGTGGCGAGCTGCTACTGTTCAGTTCCGACATCACGCGCGTGGCCGTGGCCGAGCCCAAGGTGGCCGACGCCGTGGTGGTATCTCCGCGGGAAGTGATGTTGAACGCCAAGGGCGCGGGCTACACGACGCTGATTGTGTGGGAGGGCACAGGCACCTCGTCGCGGTTCAACATCAAGGTAATCAACGACACCTCGGAGAGCGAGGCCGCGCGCAAACGGGTGCAGACGGCGCTCAAAGAGCGGAACGTGGACGTGGCCGTGAATGGCGACACGGTGGTGCTGACGGGCGAAGTGGCCACGCCGGCCGAAGCCGACAAGATTGCGACCATCGCCGCGCCGCTAGGCAAGAACGTGGTGAATCTGCTGAAGACGCCGAAGCCGAAGGCGCCGCGGCAGGTGATGCTGCAGGTGAAGTTCGCCAGCGTGGACCGGGCGCATCTGATGGAGCTGGGGTTCAACCTCTTTTCCAGGAACGAGAAGATGCTGGGCGCCATCTCGACGCAGCAGTTCGCGCAGCCGCGCTTTTCGCAGTTCCAGTTCCAGGACCAGAACTTCTCGAACTCCACGGTGAATTTCAGCGATCTGCTGAACATCTTCCTGTACCGGCCCGATCTCAACATCGGCGCAACCATTCGCGCCATGCAGAACCGGAACCTGCTGCAGATTCTGGCCGAGCCCAATCTGATCGCTGTGGAAGGCAAGGAAGCCAGTTTCCTGGCCGGCGGGCAGTTTCCCTTCCCGACGCTGGCCGCCACCTCCACGGGCGGCTCGGTGGCGCCAGTGGTAACGGTGCAGTTTAAGAATTTCGGCGTTGAACTGGCTTTCACGCCGACAATCACGGACGACGAGAAGATCCATTTGAAAGTGGCGCCGTCAGTCAGCGCGCTGGACTTCTCAAACGCAGTGCAGCTGCAAGGCTTCATGATCCCAGCCATCTCCACGCGCACGGCTTCCACGGAAGTGGAACTGAAGGACGGGGAGACCTTCGCCATCGCCGGCCTGCTGGATAGCCGGGTTCAGAACGTGGTGAACAAGATCCCCTGGCTGGGCGATGTGCCGATTCTGGGCTATTTATTCAAGAGCCGCTCGACGAAGAAGACGCAGGACGAGCTGCTGGTGGTGATTACGCCGCGGCTGGTGAGGCCGCTCTCAACGGAAGAAAAGGCGCAGCTTCCCACGACCATCGAGCCGTACCTGGAGTCTGCCGACGAGGAGATGGCCAAGAAGAACAAGAAGAAGAGCGCGAAGTCTCCTGCCTATGTGGGGCCCTCCGGCTACCAGGCGCCGCAAGGCAAGACGGGCAGCAACAAGGTATCCGGCGCGGCGCCGGTGCAGGAACTGCCGGCGGACAAGAGTCCGGACGCGCCGGCCAAGAAGTAGCGCAAGCGGGAGCCGATGAAGCGGTGTGACACAAGGAGAACTCGCCAGCGGGGAGCCACCTCGCTGCAGTTGCTGGTGATCCTTGTGCCCGTCATCTTCGGCTTCATGGGCTTCGCGGTGGACCTGGCCCGGCTCTACCTGGTGCGGATGGAATTGCAGACGGCGGCGAATGCGGCGGCGCTGGCCGCGGCGGCGCACCTGATGGGCACGGATGCGAGTACGGCGCAGGCGGAAGACCAGATCCGGCTGAGCCTTGACACCAGCTCCGGCTACGGCAACAAGTATGACTTCGGCTCGGTGACGATTGGAGAAGGCACGGGCTTCCTGGCCAGCGAGCCACCGGTGCCGGAGTTTTACGATACGACCGCCGCCGCGCTGGAAGGCGGAGGCGGGACGGCGTCCGGCGCCACAGCGAAGCATGTGCGGGTGACGATTCGGGCGGAGGCGCCACTGCTGTTCTTCGGCTTCCTGCCGATCGCCCAGGACCGCAAGACGCCGATCCAGGTGAACGCGGTGGCGGGGATCAGCGCTCCGGTCTGCACGGCGTGCGGCGTTGAACCGCTGGCGCTGCAGGCGATCGATATCGAAGACACCACGGATTTCGGCTATGTGCGCGGCACGCGCTACACGCTGGGCTACCAGTGCACGGGCACGCCGACGCCTTCGATCATCGCGGGGACGGAACGGCGGATCCCGTACGTGATGGTGAACCGCTACAACGACCTGGCGACGGTGTACCCGGACGAGTCCTCGCAGGCCTACCGCAACGGAGCGCAGGGAATGCTGCCAACCGCGACGCCGGACAGCACCGCGGATCCGACGACTTTCAACCAGCGCTCCTGCATCACCATCAACACGGAAGAGGGCGTGTGGCTGAACGCGGCGCCGCTGGCGTGCAATGCGAATCGAGTGCCAAACCCCGTAACCGCATTGCTGTGCGGCATGGCCGGCAAGTTCGACGCGGCGGTACCCGCTGCCTGCGCGGGCATCGTGGACGTGGACACGATTTCCACCATGTATCTGCCCGATACCGACATCACGGACGTCGTCGACTATGCCCAATACACGGGCACGGGGCGCCGGGTGATCACGGTGGCGGTGGTGGAGAACGTGGCGGCTTCGCCGCTGTACGCGCTGGGCTTCCGGCAGTTTCTGATCGAGCCGGACCCGAATTCGACGACCATTGCGCCGGCGGACGCGAACGGGCGTTTTGCCGCGATTTACATCGGGTACTCGAAGCCGTTGAGGCAGGGCAGGTTTGACGGCGGCTGCCAGGTTACCACCGGCCCCGGGAAGGTAGTCCTGCACCGATGAGACGCAGGCCTCAAACCGGCGGCGCGCTACTGGAGACGTTGCTCTGGACGCCCATTCTCCTGATGCTGTTCATGGGCACGGTAGAACTCACGCGGGTGACCTACTCCTACTACACGCTGAAGAAGGTGCTCTACGACCTGGCGCGCTACGCCGGAACGCAGAGCGGGATCAACTTCTGCGACGAGAACGATCCCATTCTGCTCTCGGCCAAGGCCATGGCGATCACGGGCACGCCGGATGGGACGGGCGACCCTCTGTTGCCGGGCCTGGAAGCCGGACAGCTGGTGATCCGGCTGGAGCGCTTCAATATCGAGAGCGATGTGCTGCAGGAGTGCGCCTGCGAGGCCTCCGCCTACGGCTGCGACGCCAGCCAGGGGGCGCCGTCCCCGGACTACCTCGTCACCACCATCCCGCAGGGCTACGCCTTCAACATGCGGCTGCCGTGGGTGATCAACGAACCGATCCAGCTGAAGCCCCAAGTGCGGGTGCCGTTCGGAGGTCTCTGATGCGGCGGCTGAGACAACGCGGGCAGACGCTGATGGAATACATCTTGTTGTTCACCGGCGTCATCGTGCCGCTCACGTTCGGACTCATCGCCATCGCGCAGATGATGTGGGTTTGGCATTCGATGGTGGACTACACGCAAATGGGCGCGCGTTATGCCACCACGCACTGCTGGCAGAGCGACGGCCAGAACGTAATCGGCTGGATGCGTCAAAACGTGCCGCCGATTCCGGACCAGGCGTCGTTCCGCGACGGCAGCGTGGACATCGTAGTGGAATACTACAAGCTCAATCCGGACACGCGCACGCTGGAAGCCTTCAGCTGCGACTCCGATTGCTCGGCCCAGTGCGTGCCCGACACCGTCTCGGTCCGCATCACAAACTATGAGTTCCGGCCATTCATGGCCTACCTGGGTCTCCCGCCGGTCCAGATGCCCGACTTCACCACGACGATGCCAGTGGAAAGCGTCGGCTGCGACCCCGATACTGGAACATGCACGCCGTGAAAAAGGAAGCCTGATCATGTCATCCATCGCACTCCTGGTTGCCTCCACCGATGAGCACTTCCGCGACATGGTTCGCGAAAGCCTGCTCAACATGCCGAACGCCAAGGTGGTGGGCGAGTATCCGGAGATCTCCATGAACCTGTACGTACGCGTGCTGCAGGACCTGGAGCGCCATCCGGAGGCGGCGCTATTCGTGGACGTTGCGGGGGATCCCGAGGTTCACCTGAAGGCGCTGGAGAAGATCAAACAAGCCGCGCCGGACCTGTACGTGGTGGCCGCCAACTACGCCGGCGACGCGGACACGGTGATCCAGGCGGTGCGGCACGGAGCGAACGATTTTCTGCAACTGCCGCTGCGGAGATCGGACTTCCGCGATGCGATGGGGCGGCTGGAGCGAACGCCACGGCGGGCGGCGACGGGCGGCTCCCGGCTGGGTCGGGTGTATACGTTTCTGGGCGCCAAGGGCGGCGTGGGGACTACCACGCTTGCGGTGAACATGGCCGGCGTACTGGCGCAGCGCAAGCAGAACACGGTGTTGATCGACATCGACTGGTGCAACAACGACGTGGCCATGCACCTCGGCGCGGGCACGTCGCCGCATTCGCTGTTCGACCTGAGCGATTCGATGGGCCGCATGGACCAGGCGTTGTTCGAAGGCCTGGCGGCGCGCGATCCGTTGGGCTTCCTGTACATGGGGCCGCCGGACGCGCTGGTGCCGCAGGGCTACTTCATGGGGCCCGTGTTCCGCGAACTCTCCACGTTTCTCGTGGAGAAGTACGAATCCGTGGTGGTGGACGCCGGGCGCGACATCAACAGCGAGCTTGTGCAGACCGCATTGCAGGTATCGTCCACCATCTTCCTTGTCACGGCGCAGGACTACCCCTCCATCCGCAACGCGCAGCGCTACCTCAGCTTCCTGGTGCAGCTCGGTTTCACGGTGGACCAGGTGAAGGTGCTGGTGAACTGTTATACGAAGAAGGGTGGCCCGAACATGGCGTCGGTGGAGCAGATCCAGCAGACGCTGAACCAGCCCGTGTTCTACGGCATTCCGCAGTCGCCGGCCGTTCTGGCGGCCATTAACCGGGGACGGCCATTCGTCACCAATCGCGAGGCTGCGGGCGATCTGGACCGCATCTTCCGGCTCTTCGTGGACAAAGCCACAGGGCGCAAGAAGGAGGAAGCCAAGAGCGCCTGAGCGCCTCGGCGATGAGTTATGTCGGCACGACCGCCCATCCGGCCCGGAACCAGCGCGGAGCGCTGGTTTCAGCTCAAGTCGCAGATCCACGCACGGCTGCTGAATTCGCTGGATCCGGAACAGTTGCGCACGCTGAACAAGGACGGCATGCGCGACCAGATCGGCAATGCCGTGGAAAAGCTGGTGCTCGACGACGGCGTGCCGATGACCCTGGGCGAGCGCGAGCGCCTGGTGGACGAGATCCTCGACGAGGTGTTCGGGCTGGGTCCGCTGGAGGTCCTGCTGAAGGACCCCACGGTGAGCGACATCATGGTGAACGGCCACGACAACGTCTACGTGGAGCGCGGCGGGCAGCTGATCGAAACGAACGTGCGCTTCAAGGACGCCGCGCATGTGCGGCTGATCATCGACCGGATTGTGTCGAACATCGGGCGGCGCATCGACGATTCGTCGCCCATCGTGGACGCCCGCTTGCCCGACGGGTCGCGCGTCTGCGCCGTCATCCCGCCGCTATCTCTGATTGGCCCCGTGATCTCCATCCGGCGCTTCGGCAAGAAGCTGCTGACCACCGACGATCTACTGAAGAACGAGACGTTCACGCCGGGCATGCTGGACTTCATCAGCGCCTGCGTGGAAGCGCGGCTGAACGTAGTGATCTCCGGCGGTTCGGGCTCCGGCAAGACGACGCTGCTCAATACGATGACGCGTTTCATCCCGGAGGAAGAGCGCATTGTTTCCATCGAAGACACGGCGGAGCTGCAGATTCAGCAATCGCACGTCGTGCGGCTGGAGACGCGCCCGACAAACATTGAAGGCGCAGGCGCCATCACGCAGCGCGATCTGGTGATCAACGCGCTCCGCATGCGGCCGGACCGCATTCTGATCGGCGAGTGCCGCGGCGCCGAAGCGCTGGACATGCTGCAGGCGATGAACACGGGCCACGACGGCTCCATGACGACGGTGCACGCCAATAGCGGCCGGGACGCCTTCTCGCGCATCGAGACGATGGTAATGATGGCTTCGCAGTTCATCCCGGATTACGTCATCCGGCAGATGACGGCGTCGGCCATCCAGGTTGTGGTGCATATGGCGCGGTTGAACGACGGTTCGCGCAAGGTGGTGGAGATCAGCGAGGTGACCGGCACGGACAGAGACACGGTGGAGACCTCGACGGTCTTCGAGCTCGAGCGGAGCGGGCTGAACGCGCGCGGCAAAGTCCTGGGGCAGTTCCATGCCACAGGCTACCGCCCGCTGTGCCTGGACAGGCTGAAGTCATACGGCATCCATCTTCCGGAATCGCTATTCCGTGAAGTGCAGGCGATCAAGGACAACTGACGTGTTTCTCTTCGTCGCATTCCTGATCTTCTCCGGAGCGCTGCTGGGCGCATCGTACTACGTCTATACGGTGCCGCGGGAAGAGGAGTCGCGGGCCTTGACGGCCCGGCTGCGCGAGATCCGCGCCAAAAGCGGCGGCCCGCGCGCGGCGCGCGGCGTCAGCGACCTGATGATCCAGGAGCAGCGCGGGCGCTTCTCCGGAGTGGCCGATTTTCTAGCATGGCTGGGGCCGGCGCGCCGGCTGCAGGAACACATCGAGCAGGCGGACTTGAAGTACAAGGCCGGCGACGTGCTGTCGCTTTCCGTGGTGATCGCCGTGGTGGTCTACTTTCTGCTGGGCCTGTTCGGCATGAGCCTGCTGGCGCTGCGGTTCGTTTTCGCGCTGGCCGCCGCGAGCCTGCCGATCGCCTGGATCCGGCGGACGCGCAACCGGCGGCTGCGCAAGTTCGAGGAGATCCTGCCGGACTCGATCGACCTGTTCAACCGCTCGATGAAGGCCGGCCACAACATTCACGCCGGGCTGGAGACAATCGCCGGGGAGACGCTGGATCCGGTCAAGATGGAGTTCCGCAAGGTGGTGGAGGAACTGGCGCTGGGCTCTCAGCTGGAGCCGGCCCTGCACAACCTGGGCCGGCGCGTGCCGCTGATCGACCTGAAGTTTTTCATCACGGGCCTGATTCTGCAGCGCCAGACGGGCGCCAACATGGTGGCAGTGCTCGAGAACCTCTCCGTGCTGATCCGCGAGCGGCTGAACCTGGCTGCCAAGATGAAGGCGGCCACCACGCAGCAGCGCTTCTCCGCCGGCCTCCTCTGCGCCCTGCCCTTCGTCGTGGGGCTCGGCTTCTGGGTGGTGAAACCCGAGTACATCCGGCTGCTGTACACAGATGAGACGGGCAGCAAGTTCCTGACCTACGCCATCGTTTCGGAGATCATCGGAATTCTGATCATCCGGAAGATTTCAAATCCGAAGCTGTGAGCCACGCGATGATCGAAAGCGCCATCTTCTTCCTTTTCTCATTCGCCACCCTGGCCGCCCTGATCTGGACCAGCATCGAAGTGATGCAGCCCAACGACGATCCGCTGTCGGACCGCCTGGAGGAATTGCAGGCTCAGGCGGTAGTCTCCAGCGGCCACATGCGCCGCCGCAAGGGCGGGGGCGGCTTCCTGAACAGCTTCCTCTACCTGGTCTCGTTAATTCCGGGCATGGACGAATACCTCAACGACACGGAGAAGGAACTGGCGCAGGCCGGCATCCGCAAGAAGCAGGCGCTGGCTTCTTTCGTGCTGGGCCACGTGCTGTTCTTCGCGGTGATGATGAGCGTCATGCTCTATCTGCAGCGGGAGAATCCTTGGTCTCAGAAGTTCGGCGGGCTCATCGCGGCGGCACTGCTGGGCTGGCTGCTGCCGAACCAGGTGCTGCACCGGCTGGTGCGGCGCTACCGGGCCAAACTTCAGGAGGCGCTGCCGGACACAGTGGATCTGCTCGGCATCGTTCTGGGCACGGGACTCGCGCTGGACCAGGCGATGACGCGCGTCTCGGAAGAGATGCAGTTCATCTACCCGGAGCTGGCCAGCGAGTTCTACACAGTCGTGATGCAGGTGAAGGCCGGGCAGGAGCGCTCCAAGGCATTCCAGCAGATGGTGCGGCGCACGGGCCTGGAGGACATCAAGAGCCTGTCCGCGATGATCATCCAAAGCGAGCGGTTCGGCACGTCTCTTTCGAGCGCCCTGAAGGTGTATGCCGACGCGCTGCGCACGCGCCGCAAACTGCGCGCCGAGGCGGCGGTAGGCAAGGCGGGCATCAAGATGCTCTTCCCCATCGTGCTGTTCATCCTGCCGGCGCTGTTCGTCATCACGCTGGTGCCGGGACTGCTGAGCGTGCTGCGCGACCTCAAGGGCGGAATCGGCGCAAAATAGCATACCGAAAAATACGAAACGGCCGCGCTCAGGGCGGCCGTTTCTTCTTTTAGCGTGGGAGAGGCGTCTACTTCTTCCAGGTTTCGAAGGGGGCCTTGGGCATCTTGTGGCCCCAGGCTTCCGGACCCCAGCAGCGCGTGCCCACCAGCGGCTCGGTCTTGCTGGTGTTCACCAGGCGGACGCCGCCCTGCCTGGCCGCGGAGTACGGGATGACGAACTCGTCGTGCAGCGGCTCGCCCAGACGGATGCCGGACTTCACTTCCACCTTGTGGTTGGCGAGGAGGCCTTCGCCGTGGCTGAAGTGGAGGATGCAGAGAGCCGCCGGACCGGTGAGGATGGTTTCGGCGCCCGGAGCGAGTTCAAACTGGCGCAGGCTGAACAGCTCATCCCCATTAGGTTTGCCGTAGACGCGCCATTCATCGTGGAAGCCGCCCTGGCTCGCCTCCTGGTCCACCACCGGCAGCAGCAGGTGCTTTTCGACGATGTAGGGATCGAGGTTGCGGTTGAGGTCGAGGTCGGACACCAGCCGCTGGACGCGGTCTTCGCCTTCCAGCCCTTCCGGCAGGTGGCGGAAGAGCAACTCCTGGCCCAGGAAGACTTCGCCGTCGGGGCAGAGCACATGGCTCTGGTAGAAGCGGAAGTCGTCGCGGTCGCGCTGCGGCTCTTCGGTATTGACGGCGGCCGGGCCGTGCAGAATGCGGGTGGGGGTGAAGAAGCCCGTGCCCATACGGATAAGCAGGTTCCGGGCGTGGCTGCGGATGTGGTTGTCCTTGCCGTCGATGAAGGCGCGTACGAAATCCGCCACCATCTCTTCGGTGACGTAATCGAGCAGGCCGACCGAAGTATGGCAGTCGTTGTGGTAGCGCTTGTTGCGCCAGGGGTTGAAGTTGTAGGCTTCCGGCTTCCACGGGTGCATGTGGTGGCCGAGAGGATAGAGATTGTCGAACTCCTTGTTGTAGAAGCCCGTGCCGCCGAGCGTGCGGTAGATGGGGCCCACCATGAAGTCGGGCGCGCCGTGCACGGCCGCGTCCATGGGGATGAGGTAGCCGTCGGGGTGGTGGAAGTGGCAGAGTCCCTCGCCGTGGATGCCGTTGCCGGTATCGGCCAGAATGGCGCTGCCGTTCCAGCGCTCGTCGATGGCCCAGCCGCCGGGGCCTTCGGGGAAATAGTCCTGGTCCACGAGTTCAAGGTTCTTCCCAGGCAGGCAGAATTTGCGCCCGACGAAACTAGGGAAGCAGCGCAGAACGCCGCCGCCCGCCTCGGTGGCGGCCTGGACGGTGGATGCCGCGCCTTCTTCCATTATGGGGAGGTCAGACCGGTAGAGTTTGACCTTGAGAGGGGTTCCCATGTGGCTCACCTTTCTACGTTGAAGTGGAATGCCCTTACGTTGGCAACTGACAGAATATCAATTCCGCGCCAAAGGCAGCAGCAAACCGCGCCTACTCCGCGGAAGCCGGATAGCGGCTGCGGAGAGCTTTGTTATCCTGAGCGAAATGAAGTGGTGGCTTGCAGTTTTCGTTGGCGCGGGCGTGCTGACGGCACAGGCGCCACTGCCGGAGCTGACCTCCGCGCAGAAGGCGGACGCCCGGAAGCAGATGGACGCCATCCGAAAGAACTGGCTGGGGCCTTATAGCGGCATCGCCTGGTATTGCGCCGACGGCCGCAAACTACCGCCGAAGGGAGCCCCGTGCGGCCCGAAGGGCGGCCACCAGCACGCCGAGCCCAGCCCGGGGGCCCAGCGGCTGGCGGCGCTGAACTTCGACGTGGCCGACTTCCTGGCCGCCATGCCGTTTGAGACCTTTTTCGACGCGCCGCGCAATCACCACCGCCTGCGCGAGTTCATTCTGCGGGATTACCTGGCCAGCCGCGCGCGCGGCTGGATCTACGCAAAGACCTACAGCCGCCGCGGCGTGATGCAGGCCGAGGACGAAGAAGGCGACGGCCGTAAGCTGCTGGCGCAGATGCTGGCGCAACATGAATGGGTTCAGAAGCACTATCTGCTGGCGATGCAGGTGGTGGCCGCCGTGCCGCACGGCGCGCAGACGAGCAGGGTGCGGGAGATCCGTTCGCTGTCGGCCTCGCTGGCGGATGCGCTGCCGGCCTTCCAGCCGTTGCGCGGCAAGATTCACTCCAGGCCCGAACAGGCCGACATCGGCGACGTGGAAGCTTTTATCGCCAAGTACCAGCCGAAAGACGCGGCTGGCTTCGCCAAGCTGGTTGCCCTGATGAAGGCCGAGTACAACGCGGGGGAAACCGGTGCGGCTTTTGACCTGAAGGGCCAGGCTGAGCGCGGAGTGGCGTTGAGCAGGCAGCTGACTTCCGCCGGGCTCGCACCGGCCCAGCGGCTGCAGGCGGCCGACGAACTCCTGCAGATCCAGGAGCAGGCATTCCGCTATGCGAGCCTGCCCTCGAAGGCCTCCACGCGCCGCGCCCGCCTGGAAGAAGTGGGCGCGTTTCTGCGGCTGGCCGCCGCGGGGGGCTGGCATTCGCCGCGCCAACTGGAGGCGCTGGAAACCGAATTGCGCAACGGACTGGCCAAGCAGGAGTTGGATGCCGCCGCCTATGAGCAGCTGATCGCATACCTGGAAGGCGGCCTGGAATGGGCGCGGGCCACCCAGGAAATGACCGTGGGCGAGACGCAGGCCCACTTTGCGATGATTGAACCTCTGGCCGAGGGGCTTTCCGACGATCTGCTGCGGCGCTCCATCCTGCTGCCGCTAGCCGGCAGGCTGGAGGCGCTCACGCAGGACGCCGATACCCTGGCAGGCCATAACCACCGGCTACTGGACTCCCCTTCCCGGCGCGGAATCCGCGCACTGAACCCGGGCGTTGCCATCGGGAAGCTGGAGATCATCGAAACCGCCGAGAGCCACCAGGAGATCGAACCGGATCACATCTACGTCATCCCCGCCACGGTGGCGGACCTGAAGCCGATGCGGGGCATCCTTACCCTGGACAGCGGCAACGCGCTGTCGCACGCCCAATTGCTGGCGGCGAATCTCGGGATTCCGAATGCCACCGTGCCCTCGTCGCTGCTGCCGGCCCTAAAAGCGGTGCGGGGCCAGGAGATCTTCTACGCCGTCACGCCGCGCGGCACCGTGGTGTTGCGGCCCTGGACCGCCCTGACTCCGGAAGAACAAGACACCTGGCGCAAGAAGAAGGTGGTGCGCGCGCGCGTCAAGCTCGACACCTCCAAAACCAACGTGACGGAGCGCCGCCTGCGGCTTCTGGAAGAGACCAGCATGGCCGACTCCGGAGTGCTGTGCGGCCCGAAGGCAGCCAACCTGGGCCAGTTGAAGCGGCTCTTTCCGAAACAGGTGGCCCCGGGCGTTGTTGTGCCCTTCGGGGTCTACTACGCGCATGCGGAACGCAAAAACGCAGCAGGCGTCAGCGTGGCGGGGCTGGTGTCGTCGGCCTATGCGGAGTCTGAGCGGCTGCGCAGCTCCGGGGCCACTTCGGAGGCCGTGCGCACTGCCATGCGGCCCAGGCTGGCAGAGATCCGGAAAGCGATTGCGGCCATGACGTTGGAGCCGTGGCTGATGCAGGAGCTCAGCGCGAAACTGCGCTCCACCTTTGGACCGGACGGCAGCTACGGCGTCTTCGTGCGCAGCGACACCAATGCCGAGGACCTGCCGCAGTTCACGGGCGCCGGCCTCAATCTGACGGTGCCGAACGTGGTGGGCGAGGCAAAGATCGCCGAGGCGCTCAAAGCCGTGTGGGCATCTCCGTTTGAAGAGCGCGCCTGGGCGTGGCGGTCGGAGGCGCTGGAGTCCAGTGACCGCGTCTATCCCTCGGTGGTGCTGCTGCGCACCGTGGCTTCGGACAAGTCCGGCGTGATGGCGACGGCGAACCTCTCCACGCTGGAGTTGAACGACCTGACTGTGAACGTGAACGAGGGCGTGGCCGCGGTGGTGGACGGCGGCGTATCGGAGTCGCTGTTGCTGGAAGGCTCGGGCCAGGTCAGGCTGCTGGCCCAGGCGCGGGCGGCCTACAAGAAGGTGCCGCTGCCCAAGGGCGGCTTCGCGCGCGTGCCCACGTCCGGCTCAGACTGGGTGCTGAGCCAGGACGAGATCGGGCAACTGCGCGCGCTGGCGAAGGATGTCAAAGCAAAGCTGAAAAGCGCCCGCGACGACCGGGGCGCCGAACTTCCCTGGGACATCGAGTTCGGCTTCGAAAAGGGCGAGCTGCGGCTTTTCCAGATCCGTCCGCTGGTGCGCTACAGGGAGGCGCTGACGCTGGAGGCGCTGGCATCGCTCGAGTCCGAGCCTACCCCGCGGCGGGCCTTGCTCGACCGCCCGTTGGAGGCGAAATGAAGCCCTGGTGGATCTTCCTGCCGGCAGTGAGCCTGATGCTGGGCTATCCGCTGGATTCCGGCAAACGCACCGGCATCCGGCGCCTGGAAGGCTACCGGCTGGCGCAGACCGGGCAGGTGAAGGGCCCGAAAATTGTGCCGGGCGGCCAGTGGCCGGAGAGCCGGATAGCGCTGCGGCTGCTGGCGCACAAGACTCTGGATGTGACGGCGCAGAGCCCCAAAGATCCTGCCCTGCAGAGGGGGTTGGAAGCGATCTTCGCCGGCCGCAACGAATCCTACGGGCTGGCCGTGCTCGACATTACCGATCCGGACCATCCGCGCTACGCCGCCGTCCGCGAGGAGGTGCGGCAGCTACCCGGCAGCGTGGGCAAACTCTGCATCGCCGCCGGCGCCATGAACGCGCTGGCCAAGCGCGCGCCGCAGCCGGCCGACCGGGAGAGACTGCTGCGGGAGACCGTGCGCGCCGCCGACCGCTTTGTGCTGGTGGACGGCAAGACGGTGCCGTTCTTCGAGGAGGGATGGCCGGCCGTCGTCAACCGCCAGATCCGGCCCGGAGACCGCTTCAGCCTGTGGGAATGGCTGGACCACATGCTGAGCCAGAGCTCAAACGCCGCCGGCTCATTCACCTGGAAGGAGATGATGCTGCTGCGGCGGTTTGGCACCCAGTACCCGCCATCGGCGGAAGAGGAAAAGGCCTATCTCGGCGGTAACAAGGCGCAACTTTCCAAGGACGCCATGGAGACGCTGGAGGAGCCGCTGCGCGCAGCCAACATCGACACGGCCAGTTTCCGCCTCGGCTCCCTGTTCACCAGCGGAGGGAATGCCGTGGTTCCGGGGATTTCCAGCTATGGAACCGCCCGCGAGATGTTGCGTTTCCTGCTGCGGGTGGAGCAGGGCCGGATGGTGGACGAGTGGTCGAGCCTGGAGATCAAGAGGCTCATTTACTTTGCGCGGCCCCGCTACCGGTACGGCTCTTCACCGGCGCTGAACGGCGCCGGGGTATTCTTCAAGTCCGGCTCGTTTTTCCAGTGCGTGCCGGAGGCAGGGTTTACCTGCAAAGCCTACGCCGGGAACAAGACCAACATCATGAACTCGGTGGCGATAGTGGAGGGCCAGGACAAGACCTACCTGGTTTCTCTGATGTCGAATGTCCTGCGGACGAACGCCGCGGTGGAGCACCAGCGGGTGGCGACGCTGGTGGATCAGCTGATTCGCGCCAACAAGTGAGGTGCTGCGAGGCTATTGGGCGCCGGGGTGGTTTGGTTTGAGGCGTTCCGGGGCCTTCTTGACCAGCGAGCGCGGGTCCAACAGGTGCAACGGCTTGAAGCTGTTCTTGGACCACTTGCAGCCGGGGTCGAACTGGATGCCCACGAAGTAGCCGATTTCCTTGTACATGCAATAACGCACGATACCGGAAAACTCGCCCTTGGGGTAGGAAATGCGGACGAAACTGCTGATGGGGATTTGGGTTTCCAGTTGGATGCAGGCGCCAGAGAGAGAAATATCCTCCAGGTTCGCCACAGCCCTGCGGCTGCGGCCACCCTTCTCCCTCCAACGGACATCGACTAAGTCCGCGCAGAGCATTCTAGGTTCAGATCGCCGCTCTAACATACAATCATTTGATCGGCATCCGGGTTTCGGCTTTGCAGCTAGAACAACGGAACAATTTCGCCTTATGACGCCCTAGGTGTAGTTCTAAGGCCCTTCGCCGGGGTGCCGACCCCGTACCCATAGTACTGCAAGACTGTAGCAAAGTGAATATTCAGGAACGGTGCCGCTGCTGGCGGAGCCATTGGTCACGGGTAGCTAGCGCGGTGGAGGGTGCGCGGTCTACAGCGAGGATGCCGTCGAGATGGTCCATTTCATGCTGGATCAACTCGGAGAAGCTGCCCTCGGCGGTGAGTTCGTGGTGCTGGGCGTGGCGGTCCTGGTAGCGGATGCGGACGGAGCAGTGGCGCTGGAGGCGGACGAGAAGGTTGGGGAATGAGAAGCAGTCGTCCCAAAGCTCGAACATCTCCGGGCTTTGGGCGGCGTAGGTGGGGTTGATCAGTTCGTACAGCGTGCCCTCGAAGCGCAGGAGGATCACGCGCGTGGGGGCGCCGATCTGGATGGCGCTGATGCCGCGGCCGAAGCCGTGGGTGCGGCGGAATTCGCCGAGGGTGTCATCCAAATCGGCCAGGACGGCTTGAGCGGCGGCGAAGTCGGTCACCGGCGCGGAGATCACCCGGAGGAGGGGATCGCCGAGTTGAAGGATGCGCCGGATGGCCATGGCCGTTTCCTAGGCGGGCGTCGGTTCGACCTTGGATTTCCGCTTGAGGGCCGCCTCGGCCAGCAATTCGAACAGGGCGCGGGTTTCGTCGAGGTCGATGCAGGCATCGGTGACGGACTGGCCGTAGGTGAGGGTTTGGCCGGGTACGATATCCTGCCGGCCGGCGACGAGGAACGATTCGATCATGGCGCCGAAGATGCCGGTCTGCCCGGCGGCGATCTGGGTGGCGAGGTTGCGGGCGACGGCGGTCTGCAGGCGGTAGTTTTTGTGGGAATTGGCGTGCGAGCAATCGATCATCACGCGTTCCGGCAGCTTGGCGGCGCGCAGGGCGAGCAGAACCTGCTCGATGGACTCCTCATCGAAGTTGGGCAGCTTGCCGCCGCGCAAAACGACATGGCAGTCCTTGTTGCCCTTGGTGCAGACGATTGCGGATTGACCGGCCTTGGTGACGGAGAGGAAGTGGTGGGAGATGCGGGCGGCGCGGATGGCGTCGACGGCGATCTTGAAATTCCCGTCGGTGCCGTTTTTAAAGCCCACCGGGCAGGAGAGGCCGCTGGCGAGCTCGCGGTGGACCTGGCTTTCGGTGGTACGGGCGCCGATGGCGCCGTAGCTGATGAGGTCGCCGATGTACTGCGGCGTGATCATGTCGAGGAACTCAGTGGCGGCGGGCAGGCCGGCCCGATTGATATTCAGCAGTAGCTTGCGGGCGCGGCTGAGGCCCTCATTGATCTGGAAGCTGTTATCGAGGAAGGGATCGTTGATGAGGCCCTTCCAGCCGACTGTGGTGCGCGGCTTCTCGAAGTAGACCCTCATCAGGACGAAGAGCGATTCGCTGAAAGGCCTGGCGAGTTCCTGGAGCTTGGCGGCGTAATCTTCGGCTGCGGCGGTGTCGTGGATGGAGCAGGGGCCCGCGATGACAGCGAGGCGGAGGTCATGGCCGTAGAGGATGCGGTGGAGAGTCTGGCGGGTCTCGAAGATGAGGCGCGCGCTGGCATCGTCGAGGGGGAACTGGTGGAGCAGCGCCTGGGGCGTCGTCAGTTCCAGAATCTGCTGAATTCGAACGTCGTCTGTACGGTACGGCATTGCAAACCTCTGCGCCCGGCAGGCCTAAGCCTGCGGCTTATTCTTGTTCCGAGTCCGGGCCGTCTCGTTCTCAAACTTCTCTTGGGCCCAGTGGAGCAGCCGCTTCAGCGGCGGGAAGAAATCGGACAGGATCACCAAGCCTGGGATGAGAAAAATCCAACCCGGCATGATGGGCAGAATGAGCCCGATCACGCCGAGGAGGCAGAGCCCTAGGCCCAGAAGGATCTTCAGAATCTTCCGCAAACGAGAACCTCCAGTTTAGCAGCCTGCACCAGGACTGGGCCGCGCGGAAACCCGAGTCCGGAATGCCGGCTCACTGTGACAGAGGACGATCGCTGGGCCGCTCCGTGGGGCGGCATCCGGGGCCGGCCAGGGGCACCGCTGCGGCCTCGCCCGCTGCAAATGGCGCAGCCGGGCGCATCGGAATTTGACTGGTGACGGCACTGGCGGGAATATTTTCAGCGCAGCTTCTGCCGTGGAATGAAGAAGTTGGGCGCGGCGAGCGTGCGCGGGGCGGGCCGCTAGGACATTTCGCGGTTGGAGGCTTTGGGCATGATGCAAAGCACCATCCCAACAGAGCCCCCCGTTATCGACCGCACGGCCTTTCGCCTGCCCGAAGGCGAATTCATCAACCAGAGCGTACCGAAGGATATGATTGTGCTCCATTACACGGCCGGCAGTTCGGCCGCCAGCGTTTACCAAACCTGGATGGGCGCCGGCGGCGGATCCGTCGCCACGGCGTACGTCATTGACCTGGACGGCAGGATCTACGAATTCTTCTCGCCGGACCGCTGGGCTTACCACCTGGGCATGAAGGAGATGAACCCGGGCCACTATCACGACCGGCGGTCGATCGGGATCGAGTTGGTGAACGTCGGCCCGCTGAAGCCGGACGCGGAGAAGGCGGACCAACTGAACTGGTGGCCGAACGAATACACGACAGCGTGGTGCAAGACCGGGGAGACGGAAAAGTACACGCGGGCGGTGTTCCGCGGGTGCCGCTACTTCGCCGCATTTCCGGATGCCCAGGTGGAGTCGGCCAAGTGGCTGGTGCAGCACCTTTGCGAGGAGTTCAAAATCCCGCGGGTGCTTCCGCCGCGAGCCAAGCGGGAGGAGTACGATCCACGATTCTTCTGCAGGTACCAGGGGGTGGCGTCGCATCAGAACTTCCGGCCGGACAAGCTGGACGTGGGGCCGGCGTGGGACTGGAACCGGCTGGGGATCTAGCGAGTGCTACTCACTGATTCCGGGGAGGAGGCCGTAGAGGAGGTTGGGTGGGGCTATGGATGGGCGGACTCTCGAAGTCCGCCCGCCCCAGGCGGAGCGCAAAGCGGCGGCCACTGTGGACGGCGGGTGAGAGATCCGGGCTACGGAGTGGGCGGGAAGAGGCCGAAGCGGGAGAGCAGAAGCCGGCCCGCCGGGCTCACCAGGAACTGAAGCAGGCTGCGGGCCTCTTTCTCGCGGGGGGTGCCGCGAACAATACCGCCGGACTGGCGGATGGGGGCGTGGCCGGTGTCAGGGAGCAGAACGCCGCCTTTGTCAAAGACCAGCGTCCAGGAGGTGATGACGGCGTCGGCATTTCCGCTGCGCGCGAACTCGAAGGCCTGGCGAACATTCTCGCCCAGCACGAGGCGGCCGGAGACGGAGGTCCAGAGTCCGAGGTGTCGCAGCGCCTGCTCGGCGGCCGCGCCGTAGGGGGCATGGCGTGGGTTGGGCAGAGCGATGTGGCGCAGGGAAGGATTGGTTAAGTCCTTGAATGTCTTTACATTGCCAGACGCAGACCAGAGCCCGAGGCGGCCCGTAGCGTAGGGGGTGATGGAGGCTGGCTGGAGGTAGCCGGAGCGGGCCAAGGCCTGGACGAAGGAGTCGTTTGCAGAGAGGAAGAGGTCGAAAGGCGCTCCGTTTTCGATCTGACGGGCAAGCATACCGGAAGAGCCGAAGGTAAAGGTGAGTGGGATGGAGGGAAGTGCTTGTCTGAGAGCGGTTTCGAGGGGAGCGAGGTCAGAAGCTGCGGCGATGGTGAGGGGGGCAGTCTGCGCATAACTTGACAACGCGACACTAAACAATGATAATAGGAACAGGCGCACAGGCGGGCGTGCCGGCGCCGAGAAATCGAGCTTTCCAAGGGACATCAATTTTATGAGCAAGATCATTGGCATTGACTTGGGGACCACCAATTCTGTCGTGGCGGTAATGGAGGGTGGCCAGCCCGTAGTGATTCCGAATCAGGAGGGCGGCCGCACGACGCCGTCCGTAATCGGTTTTGCGAAATCGGGCGACCGGCTAGTGGGCCAGGTGGCCAAACGCCAGGCGGTCACCAACCCTGAAAATACCATTTATTCGATCAAGAGGTTCATGGGGCGGCGCTTCGACGAAGTCTCGGAAGAGATGAAGCTGGTGCCGTACCATGTGGTGCGGGGCGATGGCGGCGACGCGCGCGTGGAATCCACAGGCAAGAAGTGGGCGCCTCCGGAGATTTCGGCGATGGTGCTGACGAAGCTGAAGGAGGCGGCCGAGGCCTATCTGGGCGAGAAGGTGGCCCAGGCTGTGATCACGGTGCCGGCCTACTTCAACGACGCGCAGCGCCAGGCGACGAAGGACGCCGGGCAGGTGGCGGGCCTGGAAGTGCTGCGCATCATCAACGAGCCGACGGCGGCGGCGCTGGCCTATGGCCTGGACAAGAAGAAGGAAGAGAAGATCGCGGTCTACGACTTCGGCGGCGGCACGTTCGACATCTCAATTCTGGAAGTGGGCGACGGCGTGGTGGAGGTGAAATCCACCAACGGGGACACGCACCTGGGCGGCGACAACATCGACCACCGGCTGGTGGATTGGCTGATTGAGGAGTTCAAGAAAGACGAAGGCGTGGATCTTTCGCGCGACCGCATGGCGTTGCAGCGGCTGAAGGAAGCGGCGGAGAAGGCCAAGATCGAACTCTCCTCGGCGATGGAGACCGAGATCAATCTGCCGTTTATCTACGGCGACCCGCAGACGGGGCCGAAGCACCTGGTGAAGACGCTGACGCGGGCGCGATTCGAGGCGATGATCGAGGACATCCTGCAGCGCAGCGTGGGCCCCTGCAAGCAGGCGATCGCCGACGCCGGGCTGGCATTGGCACAGATCGACGAAGTGGTTCTGGTGGGCGGCTCGACGAGGATCCCGCGGGTGCAGGCGATCGTCAAGGAGCTGTTCAACAAGGAGCCGAACAAGACGGTGAACCCGGACGAAGTCGTGGCCGTGGGCGCAGCCGTGCAGGGCGGCGTGCTGGGCGGCGAAGTGAAGGACGTGCTGCTGCTGGACGTGACCCCGCTTTCGCTCGGCATCGAGACGCTGGGCGGCGTGTTCACGAAGCTGATTGAGCGCAACACGACGATTCCGACGCGCAAGTCCGAGGTCTTCTCGACGGCCAGCGACAGCCAGACGAGCGTGGAGATCAAGGTCTACCAGGGCGAGCGCGCGATGGCGCGGGACAACCGCATGCTGGGTGTGTTCCAACTGGTGGGCATTCCGCCGGCTCCGCGCGGCGTGCCGCAGATCGAGGTCACTTTCGACATCGACGCCAACGGCATCCTGCACGTGACGGCGAAAGACCGCGCGACGAACAACGAGCAGAAGATCACCATCACCTCTTCCTCCGGGCTCTCGAAGGACGAGGTGGAGAAGATGGCGCGGGACGCCGATTCGCACAAAGCCGACGATGAAAAGCGGCGTGAAGAGATCGAAGTGAAGAACCACCTCGACAACGCCGTTTACAGCGCGGAGAAGACGCTGAAGGAGCATCGCGATAAGGTCTCTGAAGCCGACGCCAAGGCGGTGGAAGACGCCGTGGCGGAGGCCAAGAAGGCGATTGAGAGCGGTGAACTGGAGAAGATGAAGTCGGCGCAGGATCAGCTGCTGCAGTCCAGCCACAAGCTGGCCGAGGCCATGTACAAGGCCGCGGGCGCGCAGCAGGCTCCGCCGCAGGGCGATGGCGGGGCGCAAGGCGCGCCGCAGGACGGCGGCGCGAAGAAAGACACCGTGGTGGACGCCGAATTCGTCGATGTGGACGACAGCCAGAAGAAGTAAGCCGTCAAAGGCGGGAACGATATGGCCGCGAACAAGGATTACTACCAGACACTCGGCGTGGGGCGCACCGCCTCAGACGACGATGTTCGCAAGGCTTATCGCCGCCTGGCGCGCAAATACCATCCGGACCTGAATCCCGGCGACAAGGCCGCGGAGGAACGGTTCAAGCAGGTGCAGGAAGCCTATGACGTGCTTTCCGACGGCAAGAAGCGGAAGATGTACGATCAGTTTGGCTTCTATTCGGAGCAGGGCTTTCCCGGCGGCGGCGCGCAGCAGCCGGGAGGGCCCGGTTTCGGCTTTGGAGGCTTCGATTTCTCAGAGGCGTTCAACAACGCTGGAGCGGGCGGGGCGCAGGGCGGGTTTGGAGGAGGCAGTTTTTCCGACCTGTTCAGCCAGTTCTTCGGCGGGCGGCAGGGGCAGCCGCAGCAGTCTGCGGCGGAGAAGGGGAGCGATCTCGAGTATTCGCTGAGCATCGATTTCTGGCAGGCGATCAAGGGCACACAGGTGCGGTTGAACATCAGCCGGCTGGACGGGTGCCGGGCGTGCCATGGCAGCGGCCATTCGGGCGGCGGCCAGGCGGAGTGCCCGCAGTGCCACGGCTCAGGCAATGTGACGCAGATGGCCGGGGCGATGCGATTTTCCCTGCATTGTCCGAAGTGCGGCGGGACGGGCCGCATCAGGAACGCCTGTCCTGTCTGCCGCGGAGAGGGCCGCACGCACGCCACTGAATCAGTGGAAGTGCGCATCCCGCCGGGCGCGGCCGCGGGCTCCCGGCTGCGGGTGGGCGGGAAAGGCAACTCGGGCACGATGGGCGCGGCTCCGGGCGACTTGTACATCACGGTGCGGGTGGAGGAGCATCCTCTTTTTTCGCGCGAAGGCGACGATATCCACATCCGGGTCCCGGTGACGGTTTCCGAGGCCGGGCTGGGCGCAAGGATCGAAGTGCCGACGGTGGACGGCCGGGCGCTGCTGAAGATTCCGCAGGGCACGCAGACCGGGCAGAAGTTCCGATTGCGCGAGAAGGGCGTTTTCAACGCCAGGAAGAACACGCGCGGCGACCAGATCGTCGAGATCGTCATCCAGGCCCCGGATGTGCGGGACGAGCGGACGAGGGAGTTGCTGAAGGAGTTGTCGCGGCTGGATTCCCGCGACCCGAGATCGGCGCTGTGGGATAACCTGTAGTTCTCGGGGAGCACCGCATGGCGAAGCAGAGAGCACGAGCAGCCTACATGATCTCGGCCGTGGCCGAGAAGTACGACGTACACCCTCAGACGCTGAGAATGTACGAACGGGAAGGACTGCTGAAACCCTCGCGGAGCGACGGCAACACGCGGCTGTACACGGATGAAGACCTGGTGCGGCTGGAGGTGATTCTGGAACTCACGCGGGAGTTGGGCGTGAACCTGGCGGGCGTGGAGATCATCCTGAACATGCGGGAGAAGATGGCGGCGATGCAGGCCCAGATCGAGCAGTTCGTGGCATCGCTGAACGTGGAATTGACGCGCAACCTGAGGCCGGCGGAACCGGAGTCACGCAACACGCTGATGCGGGTGGCCCGTCCGGAGCCGGGGGGCGGCGAAGCACCGTCCCGCACGGCCCGGAAGAAGTAGACAGCTAGCGCAGTTTCTTCACGAACTTGCCGGTGGTGGCGTCGATGAAGACGGAGAACTTGCTGGTGGAGATGGTGGCGCCGAAGATCACGCGCCAGGTGGGCTTAACGGCGGTGGGGCCAGTCCAGTCGAGCAGGTATTGAACCGGCAGATCCTTGTTTTCGGCGAGGACCTTCTTCATATCTTTGTCCTTGTCGATTTCGGCCAGGGCCGCCGCCAGAGCGGCGGGCGTATCGATCTTCACTTCCTGGATAGCGAAGGGACGGGTTTGGGGGTTGGCGACATAGGGCGAATCGCTGCCAGCGCGGGCGCCTTTGATAATGCCGCCATCGGAGTCCGACACGGAGTAGACGTAGTCGCGCTTGGACTTCTTTTCGAGGCTGACGAAAGAGGCGCGCCACAGCCCGTACTTGGCTTCCTTGGGGGCGGCTTCAGGAATGGTCCCGTTTTCCACTTTCAGCAGCATGGCGTCGGGCGCCCAAGTGCGCGCCACCTGGAACATCTGGAAGATGGCGGATTGGCCGGTGACAGGCTCGGGCGCTTTCTTCGCGACCTTCTTCGGGGGAGCGCTGGTGGAAGAACAGCCAGCCAGGCTCAGAAGCGCGAGCGCTGTCAAGGAATAAGAGAATAGGGTGCGTTTCATAGGCTTTGTCGGTACACAAACATCATATTGAAGACTGCGGCCGACGCAAGTGAGCCGACCGAGATAAAAGTTGCATGGAAAGCGCCGTGTGGCATAATACGGTCAACGCAGGTATCACTTCAGAGGGAGGCTGCTATGCGCATTTCCCAGTCCTTTCCGGCCGTTCAGGCTGTCGTGTTGGTTCTCGTGTCGGCTTGTCTACTGCCGGCGCAGCAGACTGGCGGAGGGCAGACGGGCGGAGGCGGAGGCGGAGGCACGACGGCGCCCACAACTCCCACCACCCCCACTACTCCGACCACTCCTACCCAGCCTTCGCGATTACCCACGACCACTCCTCAGACCCAACAGCCGACATTCCAGGAGTTTGTCCGCCCGATGTACCTGCAAGGCCGGGTAATGATGGACGATGGCACCGCCCCGCCTGAGCCGGTGATGCTGCTGATGGTGTGCAATGGAATCACCAAGCCGCAGGGGTATTCGAACCTGAAGGGGCAGTTCAATGTGACCCTGGGCCAGAATCAGCAGGTGTTCGCCGACGCCAGCATCGGCAACATCAACGACGCGGGCGGCATCAGTATGCCGGGCGCGCGCAACACCGGAGGCGCCGGGCGCGGCGGGGTGACTGAGCGCGAACTGATGGGCTGCGAGTTCAAGGCGGACCTGCCCGGTTTCCGCAGCGACGTCATCCAACTGGCCGGCCGCCGGGTGATGGACAACCCGGACATCGGCACCATCGTTATGCACCGCATGGCCAATGTCCAGGGCTTCACCTACAGCCTGACCTCGGCCCAGGCGCCCAAGGAGGCGAAGAAGGCCTACGAGAAGGGCATGGACCTGAACAAGAAGAAGAAATACGCGGAGGCGGAAACTCAGCTGCAGAAGGCGGTGGATGCTTATCCGAAGTACGCGGTGGCGTGGTTTGAGCTGGGCAAGGCGCAGGACGGCCTGAAGAAATTGTCCGAGGCTCAGAAGTCATACGAGCAGGCCGTGGCCTCGGATGCGAAGTTCATCGGGCCGCACTTGAACCTGCTGCAGATCGCGGTGGGGCAGAGGGACTGGAAGCAGATCGCCGACCGCAGCGAAACAGTGCTAAAACTGAACCCGTTCAACTATCCGACGGTGTGGTTCCTGAACGGGGCCGCCAACTACAACTTGAAGAAGCTGGATGTGGCGGAAAAGAGCGCCCGTGAGGCGGTGAAGCTGGATCCGGACCACCGCAACCCGCGCGCCATGAGCCTGCTGGGGATCATCCTTTCAGACAAGGGCGATTATCCGGGCGCGATCGAGCAGTGGCGCGGCTACCTGAGCTTCGCGCCGGAAGCGCCGGATTCGGCCAACATCAAGATTCAGTTGGCGGAACTGGAGCGCATGACGGGGGTGAGTTCCACGGCCAAGGCGGGTGCGCCGACCCCCGAGCCTCCGAAGCCCTAGGGCGGGTCAGGAGCGGGAGATCTTGCGGGCCTTCCAGAAGGCGTGTATCCCGAAACCCAGCATGGTGGCGCAGAAGAAGGCGCTGAGCAGGAACTTCACGATGTGGGCGGGATCCCCGCTGGCCATCTCCTGATAGCTGCGCCAGACCGGGCGCACGAGCACGAGTCCAAAGACGAGAAACAGGAAGCCGAGCATCTCATTCCAGAGGGAAAGGAGGGGCTTGATGATTCCCGGCACGACGGTTTGAAGGAACTTTTTGGCAACGCCCGACATCGAAGAGACCTGCACCAACATCGTACCAGCCGGATTGGCTCACTTCGTAGGGATCCGGGCCGATAAACAGGATGGAGGCCAGCTGGGGCGGCGGATGGCCGGTTATCGGGTGATATCCTGGAAGTAGTTGGGATAGAGGCAAAACTTGGAAGATCGACTCAAAGAACTGATGCAGGAACTGGGACACGCGATCAACGAGTCCCTTTCAGACTCAGACCGGATTGCAGAGGCGATCGGCGAGATCAAGAGCGCCGGCTACGACGTGTTCCTGGTCCTTGAGGCGACCATCGGGTTCAACAAGCGCGACGAATCGGACGAAGAGGAAGAAGGCGCCGTGCTGGAGACCCGGTTGGAGACGGATTTCGAAGAAGTGGCGGAAGCCAAGGCCGAGCCGAAGAAGACCCCCCGGACGCGGCGGCTGAAATGGACCAGCCAGGACCAGAAGTTCCTCAAAGCGCTGAAGATCTCGGTGGACGAAGAAAAGAACCGCTAGCCCAGCAGTTCCCGATAGACAGCCCAGGTTTCGTCCACGGCCTTGCGCCATGGGAAGCGGGCAGCGTGTGCTCGCCCATCGAGGATGAGGCGGCGGCGGAGTTCGTGATCCTCCGCCAGCGACTGGAGCGCCGCGCGAA
>JACQZS010000036.1 GCA_016213725.1 Acidobacteriota bacterium
ATCTCGGCGGCGGGAGTCAGCGGCACGGTGACGGAGGTGGCAGTGACGCTCAACGGACTCAGCCACACGTTCCCGGACGACATCGACATCCTCCTCGTAGGGCCTACTGGGGCGATGTCCCTCGTTATGTCGGACGCGGGGGGTTCCCTGGATGTGGTTGGAGTGAACCTGACTTTCCGGCCCACGGCTGGCTCCAACCTGCCTGACGCCAGCCAGATCGTCTCCGGCACATATCTGCCAACCAATTTTGGCGGTGGCGATACTTTCACCTCCCCGGCTCCGGCTGGCCCCTATGCGGCGGATTTCAGCGTCTTCAATGCTCTGAATGCCAATGGGACTTGGTCTTTGTACGTGTTAGACGACCTGGGAGGAGACTCAGGTTCGATCACCAACGGCTGGACGCTCGATATCTACACCGACGGGCAAGCTCAGGTCCCCGAGCCTTCTACCTATGCTCTTTGCGGGCTGGGGCTGGCCGGTGTCGCCTATCTGCGCCGCCGCCGTAAGTAGACGCCATCTCGAAGAAGAGTGAACCGCCGTGCCTGTGGCGCTGAAGGCGCCGCCGGGACGGCGGTTTCGTTTTCACGCGGGCGTGTGGCGGAACAGTTGGCGCCAGGAGTCGTCCAGGGCAATCCACTGCCGGCCGGCGATGTCCTCGGCATCCGGCAACACCAGGCTGCCGTGCCCTTCGGCACAGAGCAGTTCCGTAGCGGGCGGGTTGAAGACGCTCGACCAGGAGCCGATCGAAACTGGCATCTCCAGCCGGTGCAGGCACACGGGGCAGCGCCGGACCTGGTCTTTGGTGATCCAGATCAGCGTGCTGCCAAGCGCCGCCGGATAGAGCGCGCTGAGGAGCAGCGTTCCCAGTACCCGCGTACCCTCGCTGAGCGGAAAACAGGCGCGCCATGCGGCGCCACCCTCGATCCATGCCACCGAAATCAAAGCCGTGGCCGCGATGCATTGAAATAAATAGAGCGCCCAGGCGCTCAGCCGGCCGAAGCTCATGGGTGGATGGCGCAGTACCAGGGTGGTGGCCCCCACCGCCCATCCGACGGCAAGCATGAAAGCGTGGGCCGCCAGCACATCGGAGCGCACGTCCGCCCGCTGGGCGAGCAGAACATCGGCCAGCCGGATCAGCCCCCGCGTGTAGGCGCAGCCGCCGGTGGCCAGAGCCAGAATTGCCGCCGCTCCGCACGCCAGTTCGATCACGGCCAGGGGCGAGCCCCACCACTTTCGGAACCGCTCGGCCGGCACCCGCTGGCGCCAGGCATGGGTGAAAGCCTCCCGCAGGAGCTGAGCCAGCTCCGCGCCGGGCCGTGGGAACTCGCCGCGCTCCGCCAGGAGCCACCATTCGAACAGCCGCCGGTCCTGCCGCGCCCGCCAGGCTGCGCGGTCGTGGCGCGGCACCAGAAGCGATGCCACGGCTACCAATGCCTGGTGGAGCACCGGGCGGCGGAAGGGCCGCGGAGCGGGCGGGTCCATGGGACTTCTCCTGCCCGAATAGACGGCAGAAGGCCGCCGCTTGTTCCCGGCGCGGCTATTTCTCGCGCAGGCGAAGATTCAGGGTGTGCAGATCCACGTCCTTGGTCCAGCGCGCCACCACTATCGCTGCCACGCCGTTGCCGATCACGTTGGTGATGGCGCGCGCCTCCGACATGAAGCGGTCGATGCCCAGGATCAGCGCCAGTCCGCCCACCGGCAGGTGGCCGACTGCCGAGAGCGTGGCCGCCAGCACCACGAAGCCGCTGCCGGTCACGCCGGCCGCGCCCTTCGAAGTGAGCAGCAGCACCAGCAGCAGCGTGACCTGGTTGGTGATGGAAAGGTGGGCGTTGGTCGCCTGCGCGATGAAGACCGCGGCCATCGTCAGGTAAATGGACGTGCCGTCCAGGTTGAACGAGTAGCCGGTTGGGATCACCAGTCCTGCCGTGGAGCGGCTCACCCCCAGGTGTTCCACCTTCGAAATCATGCGCGGCAGCGCCGCCTCCGAAGACGACGTGCCCAGCACGATCAGCAGCTCTTCGCGAATGTAGCGCAGGAACCGCAGCAGGCTGAAGCCATGCAGCCGGCAGATGGTGCCCAGCACCAGGAAGATGAAGGCCAGGCAGGTGAGGTAGAACGTGCCCATCAGCTTCGCCAGCGACAGCAGCGAGCCTACGCCGTAGGAGCCGATGGTAAATGCCATCGCGCCGAATGCGCCCAGCGGCGCCAGGTACATGATGAAGCGGATGATCTCGAAGAGCACTTCGGCCGCTTTTTCGATGAACTCGGAGACGACGCGTGCCCGCTCACCCAGCCTCTGCAGGGCGATGCCGGTGAGCACGGCCAGCAGCAGCACCTGCAGGATCTCGCCCTTGGCGAAGGCGTCGAAGAACGAAGTGGGGATGATGTCCAGGATGAAATCCACCGTGCCCTTCATCTTCTTCGCCCCGGTGTAGGCCGAGATCGACGAAGAATCGAGCGTGGCGGGGTCTACGTTCATGCCCGCGCCCGGCTGCACCACGTTGACGATGATCAGGCCCACAATCAGCGCCAGAGTCGACACCACTTCGAAGTAGAGCAGCGCTAGCCCGCCCGTCCTGCCCACTTTCTTCATATCGCCGCTGCCGCTGATGCCGGCCACCACGGTGGTGAAGATGATCGGCGCGATCATCATCTTGATCAGCTTGATGAAGCCGTCGCCCAGCGGCTTGCAGGCCGCCGCCGAAGAGGGCGCCAATACGCCGAACGTCACACCTAGGGCGATGGCGATGAGCACCTGGACGTAGAGGGAACGAAGATAACGCAGCATGACTGGGAAACAACCAGTGTATGCGCCGGCGCCTCTAATTGCTCGTTCCGGCCGCCACCATCAGCCGCACCGCGTTGCCGGCCGCGCCATTCTGCTCCAGGCGGAGTTCCGCCGCCCCTCCGCGCACCCCGCCGGGCACACGGAACAGCACCTCATAGATGCCCGGCTTCTCCGCGGAGAGGCAGCTGGAAAGCACCTCCGCGGGCGCGCCATCTACGGATATGCGCGGCAGCGCGCGGGTGCGAACCGCCGCCGCCGCGGCGCGCCGTCCCGCAGGCACCGGAGGGTCAGTGGCTCCCAGCCCGGTGGCGAACAACTTCAGCACCTCGCCCGGTCTGGCCGGATTGGCCGCGCTCACCAGTTCGCCGTCGCCGTGCTGCGCCGTCAGCCTGCCGTCGGCCGATGCGGCCAGACCCGGCTCGGCGGCACCAAGCAGGAGGGTCTCCGGTTTGGCGAAATTCTCCGCAAACGAAAGCAGCAGCTGATAGCTCTCTCCAGGCTGCAGTTCCGACGGAATCTGCGTGACGATCCGCGTCGGGCTCACCGCGAAAATCGGCGCCGCCACGCCGCCAATCTCCACCTGCGCGCCCTCCAACGACGTGGGCCACGGCTCCTCAGCCACCGCCTCTTTCGCCGCCAGGTTCTGCCCGCGGATCTCGACGATCATCCCCGGGCTCAGCGGCGCGCCCGGCTGCGGGTTCAGCGCGTTCAGGATGCCGTTCAGATCGATGGAGGGAATCGCATCGTCCGCGGGAACGATCTCGCCCTCAATGTCGAGCGACGCCGCCGGCATGGCTTCAGCGGCGGCTTGCAGCGTGACGGTGGTCTTTTCGAACGGGATGAGCGGCTGCCAGGTGGCGGTGAAGTTGCCCTGGCCGTCGCCCTGCAACTGGAGCGAGGAGTCGCCGTTCGAAAAGGAAGCGGCTACGGAAGCTCCCCCCACCGGGTTGCCACAGTCGTCGCTCACCTTCACCGCCAGCGGCACGAAACCGCGCGCTTGCACGGAAAAACCGCCCGGCAGTTCAGATTCCGAGACGCGCAGAGCCGAAGGAACACACGCATCTTCCGCCCGCTTGGCGCCGGCCGCGGGCGGCTTCCCGCCGTTCCCGCTCACAGTGATGCGAAAGCCGCTGTAATCCACGCGGACTGCGATGATTCTGCTGCCGCTGTAGAGGTTGATCTGGCCCGCCGCGGAGCCCTGGGCTGGCACGGCCAGCGGGTCGATGGAAACGGCGATGGCGCCCGTCTGCGTGGAGGAGCACGCCGTGATGGCGTTGTCTCCGTCGCCGGGGGAGACCCTCAGCCAGTTCGTGCCAACGTAGGGCACGGGCCGTGCGGTGACCAGGATGGGCGCGCGCGAGCTGCAGTCGACACGGATCAGTTGAGCCGGCGCGTTCACCACCTGGCCGTCGGCTCCCCGGGTCTGCCGGAACCCCAGGCTCGCCGGGAACACCTTCGGCGGCAGTTCCTCATTCACCGGGCTGATCCGCGTGGAGACGGGCACGGCGACAGCTTCAGCATCCGGGGCCGTCACCCGCAACACCGTGGACCGCGACCCCGCCGTCATCGAATACAGCGGATTCAGCTTGACGCTGAAGCCCTGGTCCGGCGCCAGCGGTGTCCCCGTCTGCAAATCCACCGGCGGCCCCATCTCCACCAGCGAGGGCGGCAATTGAACCGCGTTCCACCCGGCTACCGGGCTCAGCTGCCAGTTCAATCCCACCTTCACGTTGACGCTCTCGTTGCTCCCTTCCCCCTCTCGCGCGCTGAACGACAGCGCTTCGGGGGCCGTCCCGACCCAGTTCCTGCGGCGGACGGCGTATTGCAGCGTCACCGGGACCACACGCTCTCCTGCTCCCCAGCGCAGCACAACCCTGTTCCAATAGAGCCCGCTCGCCAGCAAACTGTATCGCACCCGGAGCGCGACGAAGGCCCTGTGTTTGTCCGGATACACGAACACGTCTCCAATCTCCAGCCAGTCCTTGCCCGGGCCTGTCTGCTCCGCCCGGGCCGTGAGGCCTTCGATCGGGTTGTCGAAATCAGTCACCGACACAGCCTCGCCCACGTAGCCGAAACCACCAGGGAAAGGGAAGATCTTGTTCAGGGCGATCGCTTCCGGAGCAATCACGACGCCCCTCGGCGGGTACACCGCGTAAGTCGTCGAGCTACGCGCCAGCACCACGCCGGCGGCCGACCGCAGCTCCGCCCTCAAAGAAACGTACGTTGCCGTGCGCTGGTAGCCGTAGAGTTCGAAAAGGTAGCCACTGTCTCTGACATCGTCCGACAGCACGGCTGGGACGGCGGCGCTCTCCCTGAGCACGCCGGCCGAATCCTCCAGGGTCACCACCATGGTTGCAGCCTTGGTCCGGTAGAGCTTGAACCGGACCACTCCGGAGAATGCCGGATTCGGATCGCCCTGCCGCAGAGCCGTCCCTCTGCGCGGCACGCTGGACAGAAACGAAATGGCGTCCGGTTGCGCATACACGAGCGTCGGCAGAAGCGGCGAATCGGCATAAGTGAAGCTCACCCGCTGGTTCAGCCCGCCGATTGAGATGGTGGTGTTGAACGCCCCCGCTTTCTCCGCAATCGCATCCGAGGCGAAATCGGCCGCGCTGGTCAGCCCCTCGCTGACGTTGGTCAAAACACCCGCAATCCTGTTGCCGTTCGTGCAGGCGTAAATCAGGATCGAGGTCCGGCTGCCCACGCCCTTGTAGAACTCACGCTTCTCCGCCTCCGTGGGGCAGGCCGCCGTGGCGCCCGCCTTCATCGAGTTCATCAGCGCCGCGCCTTCGCTCTCCTTGAGCTGCGTGAACGTCACCGGCTCAAATTGCGTATCCCAGCGCCCGGTGAAGGCGTTGTCGGCAAACACGCTGTCGGCGGCGGAAAGCGCCGGCGCGATGATGCAGGCCGCCAGCAGTAATCGGGCAGACACGCGTCTCGCAGACTCCATTGCATCTCCTTGAACCCTCGAACCCAGTTGTGAGAGCGGCGCCCGGCGCCGCTGGATTGTCATCCAGCATAGTACGAACACTCCCTAACCTGTGATCGCTGCGGCGGCCGGAGCCTCGGGTGCAGTAAACTACGCCTGACGCCCGGCCCGCCCGGCTGCGCGTTCGTTCGCGCAGTCCGCAGTACGGGAGGGTGCAGTGCAGGTTTCAGAAGCGCCGGCCACGGTCAGTCCCCGATACGCCTATGGCATCTCCGCCGCCGCCGCTCTCGCCGGCCTGCTCTTCGGCTTCGACACCGCCGTTATCAACGGCGCCCTCGTCTTCCTCAAACAACAGTGGGGCTGGACCGATCCGCAACTGGAGGCCGCCGCCGGCGCGCTGCTGGTGGGCTGCCTGAGCGGCTCCGGCATGGCCGGTTCCATCACAGATCGCTGGGGCCGCCGCAAAGTCCTCATCGCCGCCGCCCTGGGTTTCTGCGTCTCCTCCGTCTGGACCGCGCTGCCCCACGGCCTGGCCGAATTCATCGCCGCCCGCTTCTGCGCCGGACTCGCCATCGGTGTCGCCTCCGTGCTGGCGCCCATGTACATCGCCGAAGTCGCCCCGCCCTCTCTCCGCGGCCGGCTGGTCACTCTCAATCAGATGGCCATCGTCACCGGCATCGTCCTCAGCTACTTCGTCAACTGGCTGCTCTCCGGCCTCGGCGAATCCAGCTGGCGCTGGATGTTCGCCACCGCCACCATTCCCTCCGTCGGCTTCCTGCTGGCGCTGCTCCGCATTCCGGAAAGCCCGCGCTGGCTGGTGAGCCGCCAGCGCCCCGAAGAGGCCGAATCGATCCTGGCGCGCATCGGCGGCCCGGCCGAGGCCCAGCGCCAGATGGAGGAGATCCGCGACAGCCTGCGCAAGGAGTGCGGCTCCATCTGGACGCTCTTCCGCCCGCCCATGCGCCATCCGCTGCTGCTGGGCGTCGTGCTGGCCGTCTTCTCGCAGGTCACCGGCATCAACACCGTGCTCTACTACGGCGCGCTGCTCTTCCAGCAGCATGGCGGCCGCAGCGGCGCTTCCGATGCCATCGGCGCCAACGTCCTCATCGGACTCGTCAACTTCGCCATGACCATCGCCGCCATCGCCTGGGTGGACAAGCTCGGCCGCCGTCCGCTGCTGCTCGGCGGCATCGCCGGCATGATCGTCGCCCTCGTCGCTCTCTGCTACTCGTTCACCCTTCAGCCGCCGCCGGCCAACCTCATCCTCGGCACCGTCCTGCTCTACGTCGCCAGCTTCGCCGTCAGCCTCGGCCCCGGCACCTGGCTCTATCTCTCCGAGATCTTCCCCACCGAAGTCCGCGGCCGCGCCATGTCCGTCGCCACGCTCTCTCTCTGGTCCGCCTGCACGCTGGTGACGATGACGTTCTTGTCTCTCACGTCCCGTCTCGGCCCCGCCGGAGCCTTCGGCCTCTATACCGCCATGTGCGTCGGCGCCTGGATCTTCATCTTCTTCCTGCTGCCGGAAACCAAGGGCCGCACGCTCGAAGAGATCAGCCGGAGCTGGAGCCGCCGGAAGAACTAGCCGTGCTCAGCGCGCCAGAATGGCAATTGCCGCCTGCGGATCTGCGGCGCTCTCCTCTTCCTTGTCTTTGGCGGGCGCCAGGACTGTGAGCGCCAGCAGGCGCAACCTGGAAGCGCGGCTTCCACCCATCCTGAACTGGTAACGGATCCTGCTCTCGCTCTGGATCAACGTGACGTCCCACACCTCGGCGGGGCCCGGTTGGCGTTCAACCCGGCCGAATTCGAAGTATTGATCTTTCAGCGCCGCCGCCACCTGCGGGCGCATCAGCAGCGGTTGCGCGTCAGACCAGCGCTGGGCTTCCACTTCCGGCAGTTCCAGCCACTCCTGGATGAAGCCTACGCGGGACAACGCCAGCGGGCTCTCTCTCAGCACCGTGTCGCCCTTCACCCGGTAGCGTGTGGCCGCGTCCAGGCTGAGCACCGCTCCGTTGCGGATGCCGCCCCGGTACGCGAATGTCGCCTGCGATCCGCGCACGCCCGCCGCCACACTCACCGGCTGCCAGTCCTGCGCGCTCACCTCGCGTTCCATCAGCGGCTTCACTGTGCCTGCCGACAGGCGGTCGATCCGCAGCGTCTTTCCGTTCCAACTCGAGGTGCAATTCGCCGTCACCCAGCCGCTTGCCGCCAGCCGCGCGCCCTTGGCGTCCGCCGCGCCCACATCCAGAGTCGACAGATACGCCGCGTAGCCCAATTCCTCTTCCACCCGCAATACCCCGATGCGCCGCCTCCCTCTTCTCTCATAGACCGCCGCGGATACGTCCAGCTGGCAGTTCCCGCCCACGTGAATCGGCAGCGCCAGCACCCGGACTTCCCGCGTGCTCCGCACCCGCACCTCTGTCACCGGCTCCAAAAACCCAGCCTGGCTGGCAAACAGATCCTCCGGCGGATCGTGCTGGATGAGGTGCGCCGCCGTCAACCCCCGGTTGATCTCCGTCACGCCGTGACCCGCCTTCACCTGCGCGTCGATCCACTCCAGGTACACCCCGCGCAGCTCATGAAACTGTTCCGTACTCATCTTCGGCGCCCCATGAACGCTCTTCAGTTTCGCGGCCAGCGCGTTCAGATCCCTGCCCGCCGCCATCGCCGCCGCCGCCACAATCAACAAACCCAGCCGCATCACCCCCATGGTACGAATCCGCCTCATCTCGCGTACAGCGCCACTCCCGACTTGGCAAATCGCGCCAGCAGGCGCGCGCCCCGCGGCGGCCTGTCCACGCTCTCCTGCAATACGTAAACATCCGCCAGCCCCTCCGCACGGTAGGCCACCGGCGGCGGCGCTTGCACCTGGCGGACTTTCATGTAGTATTCCAGCGCCGTGTCCAGCGGGGATGTGCACATCACCTGCGCCTTCGGGTTGTACGCCACGATCGCCGCCAGCACCTCTCTCTGCTCGGAGTCGAACATCCACTCCCGGTAGCCGCGCGGATCCACATTCGCCGCACACCATAGGCCCGCCAACGCCAGCAGCGCCGCGCTCCACCTCCAGGCCCGTGCGGCGCTCACCACCAGCACCAGGCCCAGCAACACCAGGTGCAGTCCGGTGCGCCCCGAAGGCCAGGGCGTGGCCAGGAGCAGATGCGGCCCGATCACCGCCGCCACCGACAACACGAAAGTTCCGGCCAGCCAGTCCCGCTGCCTCCACGCAGCCCAGAGCATGGCCGCCGGCACGGCGAAGATCGCCGTGCCGCTCCACCACTCCGGCCCCGGCACATGCAGCATCGTCTCCAGCGAGTTCCTCCACCCCGCCGCCCCAAAGTAGAAGTTTGCCGCCGTAGCCCTGCTCAGCGGCAGTGACACCACGACGAACGACACCACAGCGCCCGGGCCGGCCAGCTCATCGAACCGCCGCCACAATCCCCGTGCCACGGTCAGCGCGATCACTGCCGCCGTCACCGGCGCCGCCAAGATCAGGTTCGACGCCACCGCCAGCCCGAACAACACCGACATTCGCTGGTAGCGCTCGTCCCATGCGTCTATCAGCCCTGCCGTGAAGAAGCCCAGCGCCAGCGAATAGCCGCGCGCCAGCGACAGGAAATCCGACAACTCGGGCCACCAGGCCACCAGCAGGCACCCCGCCGCCAGCAGCGCCGTCTCCCCCACCGCCCGCCGCAGCAGCCGCCACAGGCTCACAAACAACACCGCCGTGCCCAGCAGCGCCGGCAGCCGCAGCGCCAGTTCGCTCCAACCCAGCGCGCCCACGCTCAGCTTGCACAGCAGCGTGTGCAGTACATGGTGGTTGGCGTCGAACGTGGTCATCACTTCCAGCCACGGCTTGGCCACGAAGTGCAGCGCCGTGAACGCCTCGTCCGTCGTGAGGGCCGCCGTCGCCGCGCGCCACGCGTGGAAGAGCCAAGTGGCTCCCAGCAGCGCCGCCGCCAGCCTACTCCAGCGCGTAGAGGACGGCATCGGGCCGCTCTCCTTTCCGGCGCACGCCCCAGTACTTCTCGTGCACCGCCAGGTCCGCGCCCAGCGGCGAGGCGGCCCGCGCCAGGATGTGCGTCACGCCCCGGTGCTTCAACTCTTCCACCGCCGCCCGCCGCAGTCCCTGCGGCAACGCCGCCGGTTCGCCCGCTGTGCCGCGGATGCGCATCTCATCGATCGCCACCGCTCCGCCGAAGTCGATCTCCACTTCGCACCTGCAGCCCGTCACCAGGTCGTTGTCGAAAAGATCCGCCGCGCGGCCCTCCCCGCGCCGCACCCGCATCCGCCAGCTGCCGCGGCGCGGCACCTCCACGCCCTTCCAATAGAACCGGACCTCCGCCATCCGTTCCTCGCTCTCCACCATGTACCGCCCGTTCGGCGACGGCGGAGCCTTGCTCCGTTGCTCCCTGTCCGCGCGCAGGCCCGGCAGCACTGCCGCGCCCAACACCTCCCAACTCTCCGCCGGGGCCATCTTCCGCCCGCTTTGCGCCAGCGTCAGCGGAATTTCGGACACTACCACCGCTTTGGGCCCGGTGCGCGCGTTCAGCATCCGCGCATCGGCCCGGTCGTGCTCCCGCCGCCTGGCCCGCAGCGCCGCCTCCGGCTCCAGGTCGAACGGCGCCGTGACTGTCTGGAAAGCGGCCAGCGCCAGCGCCGCCCACCGTTGCCGGCGCAGCAGCCAGCCCCATGCCACCGCCGCCAGCGGCACGGCCAGCCAGGGCAGGAAGAAGAAGAGCGGCCCATTCCACTCCTCCGCCGCCGTGGGCTCCGCGCCCGCCGCCGCCAGCAGCGCCAGCGGCGCCAACTTCCACAGTCCTCTTCCGGCCAGGATCATCGCCAGCGCCGTCATCCCCGCCGACGCCATCAGCAACTCGCTCTCGCCCCGCGCCGCATAGCGCAGCGCCGCCGGCGAACCCGCCGCCAGCACTGCCGCCGTGCCCGCGGCCCACGCGCCCGCCCGCTCGCGCAATGTGAACCACACCGCCCCGGCCAGCAGCCCGACACACCCGCAATGCAGCCACGCCGCCGCCTCCGGCCCTCCAAATACCGCCGCCATCCGCCACAACTCTGCGGCGTTGCCCAGCGGAGGCTGCCAGTTTCCATACGCCGTCCAGCCCAGCAGCGCCGTCAGCAGCGCGGCCGCCGTCCACCCCGCCGCAGAAGGCCCGCCGGCTCTTTCGAGCACGATCCGCCGGCCCCAGTACAGCCCCGCCAGCACCCCAACCAGCGCCAGCGCAGTCACCGGTCCGCGTTTCGACAGGTGCGCCAGTTCCAGCGCCCATCCGCCCACTGCCATCACTCCGCCGCCCGCCGCCACTGCGTACATCGCCAGCTCGCCCGCCCGCATCCGTCCGCGCATTCCGCCCAGCAGCGCCGCGCCAAATCCTGCGCAGCCCGCACCCACTGTCGCCGCTCCCTGCACTGCGCTCCACGAGATCATCGCCGCAGGAAGCCTCCCCCGGTCAGCAACACCCCCAGATGTTGCCCGTCGTCGCTGGCCTCAAAGGGAGGGCGGATCCTGGCCCGCAGCGTGAGCTTCCGGCCCATTTGGGCGAGTTCGGAGGGCACCGCCGCCCGCCATTCGTAGGATCCGGGCTTCGGGCAACGCAGGCCGGCCAGCGGTTGGCCCTCCACGCTCATTTCAAAGCTCAGCGGCCCGGTCTTGCCGAACGTCTCCCGCGGCACATCGAATTGCAGCACGGCCTCCCAGGCGCCGCCCTCCGGCAAGGTGCAGGTCAACTCCGGCTCGTCGGTCGTCCAGCTCTGCCGCTCGCCGTTGAAGAGCACGCCGCGGAACAGCGCCGCCGCCCGCGGCTCGCGGGATTCGGCAAAGCACGGCCTCGCATCCGGATCCCTGCCCGCCGGCTCTGGGCGCTGTGCCGGAAGCCGCTCCCAGGAACCTGCGCAGCCGCCCAGCAAAAGCATGCTCAAAAGGCCGGTTGCGGCCAGCACGAGCCTCATCGTGAACAGGTTAGCATCCGCCGTCGATACAATTGCGTTGTGCAACGGCGTACTTTTCTTTCGATGGCGCTCGCCCCGGCCGCCGCGCCCGCGCCCGTGCGGCGCATCGACGGCTACAAGGGAATCTGGTTCACCCTCGGCCAGATGACCCCGCTCGGCGACAAGTACAGCGGCGGTTTCGCCACCTACACCGCCAATCACGTCCCCATCGCCATCCACGCGCCCGCGGCGCATAAGACCTTCTTCGTCTACGGCGGCACCCCGGATGGCGGGCGCTATCTGCTCGACATGATCTCCTACTACGACCACGCCCGTGGCGTTGTCCCCAAGCCCGTCGTGGTCCACGACAAGCAGGGCGTCGACGATCCGCACGACAATCCCAGCCTCGCCCTCGATGGCGAGGGCTTTCTCTGGGTCTTTGTCAGCGGCCGCGCCAAACGCCGCCCCGGCTTCATCTACCGCAGCCGCAGACCCTACGAAATCGACGGCTTCGACCGCGTCTACGAAGGCGAATTCACCTACCCGCAGCCGCGCTGGTTCGCTGGCCACGGCTTCCTCCACCTCTTCACCAAGTACACCAACGGCCGCGAACTCTACTGGAGCACCAGCCCCGACGGCAAGACTTGGTCACCCGACCGCAAGTTCGCCGGCATGGGCGGCCACTATCAGACCAGCGCCCGCCGCGGCGACACTATCGTCACCGCCTTCAACATGCACCCCGGCGGCAATGTCGACAAGCGCACCAACCTCTATTGCATCAAGACGGACGACCGCGGCCAGACCTGGCGCAACGTCTCCGGCAGCGCGCTCGACCTGCCGCTCACCGCCGAGCACAACCCCGCCCTCGTCCGCGACTACCGCGCCGAAAACCGCCTCGTCTACATCCACGACCTCGATCTCGATTCCGGCGGCCACCCCGTCATCCTCTACACCACCAGCGCCGGCTTTGCGCCCGGCCCCGGCGGCGACCCCCGCTGGTGGACCATCGCCCACTTCACCGGCGCCCAGTGGGAGTACGTCGAAATCTGCCGCGGCAATCACAACTACTCCACCGGCGCGCTGCTCAGGGAAGGGAAGCGCTGGCGCGTCATCGGCCCCACCGAGCCCGGCCCGCAACCGATCGGAGCCGGCGCCGAGGTCGCCTCCTGGGCCAGCGCCGATCTCAACACCTGGAAGCGCGAGCGCATCGTCACCCAGGCCAGCCCCCGCAACCATAACTACGTGCGCCGCGTGGTCGATCCCCATCCCGATTTCACCGTGCTGTGGGCCGACGGCAATCCTGACCGGCTCTCCGAATCCCATCTCTACTTCGCCAACCACGACGGCAGCCGCGTGCACCGCCTGCCGTATTCAATGACAGCCGATGCGGCGCGGCCGGAGCGGCTGCGCTGACGGCGGCAGGTGGTCAGGCTAAAATGGGGAAGTCCTTGGAAGGAGAGGCTCGAATGAAGATGCAGATGGCGGCCGGGGTGATGTTGTGCGGCATGCTGTTCCAGGTGGACGCGCAAACCGTTGATCCCAAGCTCATGACCGAAGTCACCGCGGTGCGTCAGGAAGTCGCGCGCAGCCTCGCTCAGCTCAACAATTACAAGTGGATTGAGCACACCGAGGTCTACATCAAAGGCGATCTCAAGTCCAAGAAAGACATGGAGTGCATGTACGACGAGAAGGGCGTTGTCTCGAAGTCTCCCATCGTCAACGGCAAGAAGCAGAAGCCTGAAGAGGACGCCAACGCCCTCTCCAACCGCCCCCTGGTCCGCAAGAAGGCCGACACCGAAGACTACATCGAGCGCGCCGTCAGCATGATTCACTCCTACGTCCCGCCCAAGCCCGACCAGATGAATTTCATGCTGACCAATAACTATGCCTATCTCGGCAAGTCAGCCGGCGGCCAGTCCGAGATCCGCTTCAAGAAATATCTCGTCGAGGGCGATTCGGTGGTCTACACCTACGACGCCAAAACCAAAGTGCTGAAGCAGATCGGCATCCTTTCCAACTTGGGCAACGCCAAAGACAAAGTGACCATGGAAGCGGCCTTCCAGCAACTGCCCGACGGCACCAACCATATGGCGACCATGGTGCTCAAAGCTCCAGCCAAGAAGATCGAAATCAGGACCACAAACTCCAGCTACCAGAAGCTGGGCAGCTAGCTCTTCTCCGCCGACGCGAACTTCAAGAAAACCATTGATTCCGTCCGTGTCCCGCATTACAAAGGGGCACGGAGGAATGTATGTGCACTGTGTTGCGGCTCCTGGGGAGGAGCACGGCCTGGGTGGTGTTCGGCCTTTCGGGCTGCCTGGCTCAGACGCCCTGTCCGGCGCAACTCACGCCGGCCCGGATCTACCTCGATGCAAACTCCGGCACCGCGGCGCTGGCTGTCGACGCCGCGCAAGGCTGCGCCTGGAGCGTCTCCACCCCGCCGCCCTGGCTGGTGCTGAAACCGGCCTCGGAAGGCAAGGGCCCGGCCGAACTCCGGTTGCAGGCCGCCGCGAACCGCACCGCCGTGATGCGCCGCGCCCGGCTCACCGTCAACGGCGCCGCGGTGACGGTGGTGCAGCGGGCCTGGCCCGCGCAGTCGCCGGATTCTCTGCCGGCGCACGGCCGCTTCGACGCGCTGCAGCGCGCGGCGCTGATGGGCCTCATTCGCGCCTGCGGCGAGGGATTGCTCTGTCCGGAGTCGGCCGTCACCCGGGCTGAGGCGGCGGAAGCGGTCGCACTGGGCATCACCCGCATGAAACGGGAATTCGAGTTCCCGCAGGAGCCGGTCTTCCCTGATGTGCCGGCAGACCACCCCGCCTTCGCTTTCATCCAACTCCTGGGCGCGACCGGGGTGGCGGAGGGCTGCTCCGGCGGGCAGTTCTGCCCGGACTACCCGATCTCCAAAGCCGATCTGGCGAACTGGATCTACCGCGCTCGCACGCGCGATGCCCGCAAGCTCTACTACCGTCCCGTCGCGTTGCCGAAGGACGTGCCGGCCGAGCATCCCGCCGCCGAAGCCGTGCGGGCGTCGCTCTCGCTCGAGTATCTCGAGGCCTGCGGCGTGGATGAGTTCTGCCCCGAAGTTGGCATCAGCCGCGCCGATTTCTCGGCCGCCGTGCTCTATGCCTTCTTCCCGCTGCTGGTGCAGGCCGCCAGCGACGATCGTTCCACCACGCCGCTGCGCGTCGTCTTCCGCGACGACATGGCGGTGGAGTATCAGGGCCCGGACGGGCGCGCCGCGCCGGCCAGGCGTGCCGCGCTGACCTACCGCGGCGGCTCCACCGCGTGGGTGGATTTCGACACCCTCAACCGCCCCAACCGCCTGCGCAGCGCCGAAGGCAGCGAGATGACGCTGCAGTATTCCGCCGACGGCTCCGTGCGCCTCACCCTGAATGTGCCCAACCAGGGCACCATCGGCCCCGTCACCATCCGGCCAGGTCCGCCGCCCGCCGGCGCAACCGGCAAGGATGCGGCCCCGGGCAGATCCGCCGCCGAGATCTACGCCAGCGCCATGGTGCGGACCGACGTTTGCGGCGCCCGGACCACCTTGCCCAATCCGCTCACCGTCGCCATTCAATCTGCGCCCGACAGCGCGCCGGACCAGCTCGAACTCCTCACCGCGCCCGCCTTTGAGACCGGCACCGGATCCTACGTCTACACCGTCGCCGCCGCGCCCGTGCCTGAAGAGCCCGCGGCCAAGGGCGCGGGCGCCGGCCGCTCCGCGCTGCTCGATGCGCTGTTCTTCGCCTACCTCGCCGAGTCCATCAAACAGAACGCGCCCGGCGTCGATCAGTCGCAGCTGCTCGCCGCCATCCTGTTCGGCGGCTGCAGCAGCGACACACTGCTGCAGAAGTATCCTCAGCTCGCCGAGGAGTGCTGGCTCTTTGGGAAGTTCCTGGCCCATATCGCCAGCTTCTTCGCTCCGCCGTACTATCCGCCGGAGTTGCCCGCCACTACCAGCGGGCAGTTTCTGCGCTACGGCGACTCCATCTACCAGGCCCGCGCCGACATCGGCGCCTATTCCACCGACACCGTCTTCCAGCCGCAGCAGTACCCCTACCAATCGCTCTCCGGCCTCAGCTTCAGCGGCACGCAACCGCCCTCGGCCGGGCTCGTCTTTCCGTTCACATCCTGGGGCGGTTCCCTCTACACCGGACCCGCGCAGAGCTTCACCCCTCCCGGCATGATGGGCGGACCGCTGCCGGACCTCAACCTGGTCTATCCCGGCTTCACCCTCTTCAAGCCCGTGCCCGCGCCTCAGGCGGTGACGCTGAAAGCCACCGGCACCGTGAAGCCGCTGAATAACCCCTGCAACGAGAGCTTCGGCAACTACAGCTACAGCACGTCGATGTTCACGCCCGGCAACATTGCCGGTTCGGCTTTCGCCACCACCGCCGGCTTCAACACCAGCCAGTTGTTCCTGCGCACGCAGTGCGGCGCCGGGCCGCTGCTGCTGGCCGGAAAAAACGCGACGCGGCAGACCAGCAGCACGTCGACGCCGGACTACCAGACGAACTACACCTTCTACGCCGACATGCTGCCGGATGCGTTGAAGGAGAAACTCACCACGCAAACCACCTCCTCGTTCCGGATGAGCGACGGCAGGCTGCTGAACTCTATCTCGGTGCTCACGCACTCCTCCGAGTACAACGTGGTGAGCGGGGTGGTGAATCAGGAGTTGAAGGTTGTGGACACGCGCTGGTGGAAGGCCGCCTGCCCCGCGGGCGGCGACACGAAGATCGAAATCACTTACCTGGGGCAGGGGCAGACGACATTGCAGGTGCAGAAGGAGTCGCAGCCGCTGAAATAGAGGTTTGGGCGGGGTGTTGGGCGAGGAAAACGAAAAGTAGTCAAAAATCCTCACTTGACGTCTCTTGCACACGTGTGCAAGAGTCAGAAAGTAGTAGTTTCGACGCTGTTTTGGCCAGGACTTGACATGAAACGTGCCTCGATCAAAGACATCGCCCGGCTCGCGAACGTCTCGCACTCCACCGTCTCCCGCGCTCTCGCGGGCAGCTCTCTGGTCAACCCGGAGACCGCCGGAAAGATCCGCAAGATCGCCGAGCAGACCGGCTACCGTCCCAGCGCTGCCGCGCGCAGCCTGGTGACCAGCCGCTCGGCTACCATCGGCGTGGTTGTCACCACCATTGCGGATCCCTTCGCCGCCGAGGTGGTGCTGGGCATTGAAGATGCCGCCAACGAGCACAACTACTCCGTGATTCTGGCCAATTCGAACGCGCTGCCGGAACGCGAAGTGAAAGTGGTGCGGTCGTTTGAAGAGCGGCGCGTGGACGGCATCATCGTGACGAGTTCGCGCGTGGGCGCGACGTATGCTGAAACGCTGTCGCAAACGCAGGTGCCCATCGTGCTGCTGAACAACCAGCACCCGAGCGAGTTCATGCACTCGGTGATGATCGACAACTTCGAGGCCAGCCGCGAACTGATGCGCTATCTGATCGGCCTTGGCCACCGGCGCATTGCATACATTGGAGACCGCTACGGCTACCAGTCGGATACGGAGCGTTTTGGCGGTTATCGAGCGGCGCTGGAAGGGGCGGGGCTAGGCCTGAACAAGAGCTACGTGATGCTGGGCGATGGCAAGCCGGAAGAGGGCGGCGAGGCGGCGGCGGCGCTGCTGGAGTTGCGGCCGAGGCCGACGGCGATCTTCTGCTACAACGACATGACGGCGCTGGGCGCGCTGAAGGCGATCACGGAGCGCGGGCTGCGCGTGCCGGCCGATATTTCCGTGGCCGGCTTTGACGATCTCTTCCTCGCCCGCTACAGTTTTCCGCCTTTGACCACCGTGCGGCAGCCCATGCGGGAGATGGGGCGGCTGGCGCTGGAGACCCTGGTGCAGCTGTGCGATGGGGGCGAGTCGCAACCGTTTGTGCAGGTGGCGGGCGAGCTGATAGTGCGCGAATCGACGGCGCCACCCAAGGAGGATTCCTGATGTCCCTGTTGAGACACCCTGACCCGGCGGGCCAGACGATAGAGAGTTACGGCTTTGAATACCTGGGCTTCCGGGCGAAGAAGCTGGCCGCCGGCGAGTCGTTCTCCGAAGAGACCGGCGGGCGCGAAGTAGCCATCGTGCTGCTGGGCGGGACGTGCGGCGTCAACTCGACGGAGGGCGACTTCCCGAAAGTGGGCGGGCGGCGCGACGTCTTCAGCGGCTTGCCGCACACGCTGTATCTGCCGGCCGGGACAAGCTACACGCTGACGACGCGGGAAGGCTGCGACGTAGCGTGGTGTTACTCGAAGGCGGAGACCAGGCACCCGGCGGCGCTGGTGGGTCCGGAAGACGTGCGGGTGGAGATCCGCGGCGGGGCGAACGCCACGCGGCAGATCAACCACATGATCCAGCCGGGCTTCGACGGCGGGCGGATTCTGATCTGCGAAGTCTATACGCCGGGCGGCAACTGGTCCAGCTATCCGCCGCACAAGCACGACGTGCACAACCCTCCGGGGGAGGTGGATCTTGAGGAGATCTACTACTACCGCATCGATAAACCGGAGGGCTACGCGATCCAGAAGGTCTATACGGCGGACCGCCGGATCGACGAAACGCTGACGGTGCGCGACGGTGAGCTGGTGCTGGTGCCGGAGGGCTACCACCCGGTGGTGGCGGCGCACGGCTACAACGTGTATTACCTGAACGCGCTGGCGGGCTCGGCGCGTTCGATGGCGGCGTCGGACGATCCGCAGTATGCGTGGGTGCGGGAGACCTGGAAGGACCTGGACCCGCGGCTGCCGCTTGTGAAGTAAAGAACGTGGAGTGAAGCACGCGAAGTAGAGAAGGGGAAGCGAGGAGAAGCTCAATGGACGTTGCGATCCTGGGACGAATTGGCTACGACCTGTATTCGGAAGAGCCGGACGTGCGGCTGCCGAACGTGCGGACGTTTTCGCGCTACCTGGGCGGCTCCAGCGCCAACATGGCGGTGGGCCTGACGAGGCTGGGCGCGAAGGTGTCGATCATCAGCGCGCTGGGCACGGATGCGCTGAGCGATTTCCTGGTGGACTTCCTGAACAAAGAGGGCGTGGATACGGCGCGGGTGCAGAGGAAGGCGGGGTATCTGCCGTCGCTGTGCCTGACGGAGGTGACGCCGCCGGACCGGTTTCCGCAGGTGTTCTACCGCCATGACGCAGTGGACACGCTGCTGGAGACGGCGCCGGGCGATCTGGAGGCCGTCGGCGGCGCGCGGATGTTCATCACGAACGGGACTTCGCTGTGCGCGTCCCCGTCGCGCGAGGCGACCTACCGGGCGCTGGAGCGCGCCAAGGCGGCGGGCGCGAAGGTAGTGTTCGACGTCGATTTCCGCGCGATGTCCTGGAAGAGTCCGGAAGAGGCCGGCTTGGCGGTGAGGCTGGCGCTGCCCTACATCGACGTGCTGATCGGCAACCAGCCGGAGCTGATGCTGGTGGCGGCGACGCAGGATCTGGACAGCGCCACGGCGAAGCTGAAGGCGAGCGGGGTGAGCGTGCTGGTGTCGAAGCTGGGCGAGCAGGGCACGCGCGTGTTCGCGGGCGGCGCCGAGACCTTTTTACCGCCGTACAAGGTGGATGTCTGCACAACGATCGGGGCAGGCGACGGCTTCGCGTCGGGCTTTCTGTACGCGCTGCTCCAAGGCCTGCCGATCGAAGAGTGCCTGCACCACGGCAATGCGGCGGCGGCGATCGTGGTGAGCCGGCTGAGCTGCTCAGAGGCGATGCCGCGGCTGGAGGAAGTGAAGGCCCTGATGAGCGCGCAAAGGAGGGACCGCTGATGTTCGACGCAAGCATGTATTTGACGGACGCCGCGATGGCGGCGATCACCGAAGCGAGGGTGAGCGATCCGGAATGCGCATGGCGCGCGGCGCAGGAGCGCGTGCGGCGCGGGCGGCTCACGACGGACGGCAAGCTGGCCATTCTGGCGGCGGACCATCCGGCGCGGCGGGTGACGAAGGTGGGGACGAATCCGATCGCGATGGCGGACCGGCGCGACTACCTGGCGCGCGTGGCGCGGGTGCTGAGCGCGGGCGGCATCGACGGGCTGATGGCGACGATGGACCTGATCGAAGACCTGCTGATTCTGGATTCCCTGATCGCCGCGCGCGGCGGCAGGAAGCTGACGGACGGCAAAGTGCTGATCAGCAGCCTGAACCGCGGCGGGCTGGCTGGGACGAGCTGGGAGCTGGACGATCCGCTGACCGGCGCGACGGTGGCGTCGAGCGCGGCGTGGCGGTTGGACGGGGTGAAGATTCTGCTGCGGATCGGCGACGCCGATGCCGGCTCGCTGAAGACGATGCTGATGAGCGCGCAGGCGGTGAACGAGTGCAACGCGCTGGGGCTGCCGATGTTTCTGGAGCCGCTGCCGGTGGTGAAGACGGAGTCCGGCTGGACGGTGCAGAAAGACCCGGCGGCGCTGGCGAAGATTGCCGGCGTGGCGTCGGCGCTGGGCGACAGCAGCCGCATGATGTGGCTGAAGCTGCCGTATGCGCCGCGCTATGAGCTGGTGGCGCGGTCGACGACGCTGCCGATTTTGCTGCTGGGCGGCGAGTCTGCCGGCGATCCGGCGCCGTTCCTGAGGGAGCTGGGCTCGGCGCTGGAGGCGGGTCCGAACGTCCGCGGCGCCCTGGTGGGCAGGAATGTTCTGTATCCGGGGGATGAAGATCCGCTGGCGATGGGCACGGCGGTAGGCGGCATCATCCACGAAGGCTGGGCGGCGGAGACGGCCGTGGAGAAGATGGCGGCGGTGCGTGGAACGGACGGCAACGCGGTATCGCGGTACTTCTAACGAGGAGCAGGCGAAATGGCAACGGTCAGACGGACGATGGCCCAGGCGCTGCTGGGCTTCCTGAAAAATCAGTATGTCGAACGGGATGGCGTGGAGAACCGGTTCTTCGAAGGCGCCTTCGGCATCTTCGGGCACGGCATCATCGCCGGCTTCGGCCAGGCGCTGCAGCAGAATCCGGATTTCCCGTATTACCTGGTGCGGAACGAGCAGGCGTCGGTGCACGCGGCCACGGCATTTGCGAAATCGCGCATGAGGAAGTCTGCGTTCGCCTGCCTGTCGTCGATTGGGCCGGGGGCGACGAACATGATCACGGGGGCGGCGGTGGCGACGATCAACCGCATCCCCGTGCTGCTGCTGCCGGGCGACATCTTCGCGCGGCGCAACGTGGCTCCGGTGCTGCAGCAACTGGAGAGCGAGCACGGGCAGGATCTGTCGGTGAACGACGGTTTCAAGCCGGTATCGCGCTACTTCGACCGGCTGAACCGGCCGGACCAGCTGCCGTGCGCGGTGGTGGAGGCGATGCGCGTGTTGACGTCGCCGGCGCAGACCGGGGCGGTGACGCTGGCGCTGCCGCAGGATGTGCAGACCGAGGCGTGGGACTACCCGGCGGAGATGTTCGAGAAGCGCGTGTGGCATATTCCGCGCGCGGTGCCGGAGCCGGCGATGCTGGCCAAGGCGGCGGAGTGGATCCGGGCGGCGAAGCGGCCGGTGATCGTGGCCGGCGGCGGCGTACTGTACAGCGAGGCCAGCGAGGCGTTGTCGCGGTTCTGCCTGCAGACGGGGATTCCGGTGGGCGAGACGCAGGCGGGCAAGGGCTCGCTGCCGTTCGACCATGCGGCGAACCTGGGCGCGGTGGGCGCCACCGGGACGCCGGGCGCCAACATCGCGGCGCGCGAGGCCGACCTGGTGATCGCCATCGGCACGCGGCTGAGCGATTTCACGACGGCCTCGAAGACGGCGTTCCAGAACCCGCAGGTGCGCTTTGTGAACCTGAACGTGGCCGAGTTCGACGCCTATAAGCACGCCGGGCTGCCGCTGATCGCCGATGCGCGCGCGGGCTTGGAGCAACTGGCCGCGGCGCTGGCCGGCTACAAGGTGGAGGCGGCGTACACGGCCCGCATCGGCGCGTGGAAAGAAGAGTGGGAAGCAGAGACGGACCGGATCTTCGCGATTCGCCATACGCCGGTGCTGAGCCAGGGCGAAGTGATCGGCGCGCTGAGCAAAGTGGCACAACCGCAGGACATCGTGCTGAACGCGGCGGGCAGCCTGCCGGGGGATCTGCACAAGCTATGGCGCACGCAGCAGCCGGGCGGCTATCACATGGAATACGGCTACTCGTGCATGGGCTACGAGATCGCGGGCGGGCTGGGCGTGAAGATGGCCTGGCCGGAGCGCGAGGTGTATGTGATGGTGGGCGACGGCTCGTTCCTGATGATGTCGAGCGAGATCGCGACGGCGGTGCAGGAGCGAGTGAAGCTGACGGTGCTGGTGCTGGACAACCACGGATACTCGAGCATCGGCGGGCTGTCGAAGGCGATCGGGTCGGGCGGATTCGGAACGAACTACCGGTTCCGGACGGGGACGGGGCAGTTGGACGGCGAATACGTGCCGGTGGACTTCGCGGCGTTGTGCGCGGGCTACGGCGCGGAGACGATGCGCGTGAAGAGCTACGCGGAGCTGGAGGAAGCGCTGAAGCGGGCGCGGACGCTGGACCATACCTGCGCCATCGTGGCGGAGGTGGACAAGGAGAAGCGCGTGCCGGGGTACGAATCCTGGTGGGACGTGCAGATAGCGGAAGTGAGCGAGAGCGAAACGGTGCGCGCGGCGCGCGCCGAGTATGAAGAGGCCGTGAAGCGCGAACGGCGGCACGAGATCGAGTGGAAGGGATGAGCGAGATGAAGAAGGAAGTTCTCAACTACATTGGCGGCGAGTGGCGGGCACCGGTATCGGGCGCGGGGCTGGAAGTGCTGAACCCGGCGACGGGCGCGGTGCTGGCAGTGTCGCCGGAGGGCGGCGCAGCGGACGTGAAGGCGGCGGTGGAAGCGGCCGCCGGGGCGTTTGAGGAGTGGCGCGCGGTGCCGCCGGTGGAGCGGGTGCAGTACCTGTTCCGCTTCAAGCACCTGCTGGAAGAGCACTTCGAGGAGATCGCGCTGCTGGTCACGCAGGAGAATGGCAAGACGCTGGCGGAGGCGCGCGGCGAACTGCGGCGCGGCATCGAGAACGTGGAAGTGGCCTGCGGCATCCCGACGCTGATGCAGGGCTACAACCTGGAGGACGTGGCGCGGGGCATCGACGAACTGATGTTCCGGCAGCCGCTGGGGGTGGTGGCGGTGATTACGCCGTTCAATTTCCCGGCGATGATTCCGCTGTGGTTCCTGCCGTATGCGATCGCGTGCGGCAACACGCTGGTGATGAAGCCTTCGGACCGGGTGCCGCTGGCGCTGACGCGCATCGCGGAACTGCTGGCCGAGACGGGGCTGCCGGCCGGGGTGCTGAACGTGGTGAACGGCGGCAAGGCGGCGGTAGACGCGCTGCTGGATCATCCCGCGGTGCAGGCGATCAGCTTTGTGGGTTCGACTCCGGTGGCGCGCTACATTTACGCGCGCGGGTCGGCCAACGGCAAGCGGGTGCAGTGCCAGGGCGGGGCGAAGAACCACGTGCTGGTGATGCCGGACGCGGAGCCGGAGACGACGACGCAGATCATCGCCGACAGCGCGTACGGATGCGCGGGGCAGCGCTGCCTGGCGGTGTCGGTGGCGGTGACGGTGGGCGAGGCGCGGGGCTGGTTCCGCGAATCGATCACGAAGGCGGCGAGTGGGCTGAAGGTGGGCGACGGCGCGGCGGCCGGTGTGCAGATGGGCCCGGTGATCTCGCAGGCCAGCCGGCAGCGGATTGAGAGCCTGATCACGAAGGGCGTGGAGCAGGGCGCCCAGGCGGCGGTGGACGGGCGCGGCGCGGTAGTGGCCGGGCTGGGCGCGGGCAGCTTTGTGGGCCCGACGGTGCTGGACGGCATTCCGGCCGGCAGCGATCTGGCGGAGACGGAGATCTTCGGGCCGGTGCTGAGCCTGATCCACGCGGCGGACATCGACGAAGCGCTGGCGATTATTTCGAAGAACTCGTTCGGCAACGCGTCGTCGATCTTCACGTCGAGCGGGGCGGCGGCGCGCAAGTTCCGCAACCAGTCGCCGACGGGCAATGTGGGGGTGAATATCGGGGTGGCGGCGCCGATGGCGTACTTCCCCTTCAGCGGCTGGAAGGGCAGTTTCCTAGGCGTGATGCACGCGCAGGGGCGGGATGCGATCGAGTTCTACACCGATAAAAAGGTGGTGATCGAACGCTGGCCGAGGGAGTGGAGCAGGAAGTTCTAAAGGTAACAAAACGTGGCAATCTTACGAGTTGGTAACGCGCCCTGTTCGTGGGGCACCCTGGAATTCGAGTCGGCCCAGGGAGAGCAGATCGGCTATAGCCGGATGCTGGACGAACTGGCTGAGACGGGTTACACCGGTACGGAGCTGGGCGATTGGGGCTACATGCCCACAGATCCTTCTCTGCTGACGGGCGAACTGGCGCGGCGCAAGCTGGTGATGCTGGGCGCGTTTGTCCCGGTGGCGATGAAGAACCGCGCGGCGCACGAAAGCGGCGGGCTGACGGCGGTGCGCACGGCGCGGCTGCTGTCGGCCGTGGCGACGGATCCGAAGCCCTTTCTAGTGCTGGCGGACGATAACGGCAGCGTGGCGGAACGGACGCGGAACGCCGGCCGGATTCAGCCGGGCATGGGGCTGAGCGACGAGGAGTGGAAGGTGTTCGCCGAAGGCGCCAACCTGGTGGCGCGCTCGGTGCTGAAGGAGACCGGGCTGCGCACGGTGTTCCACCACCACTGCGCGGGCTACGTGGAGACGCCGGACGAGATTGCGCGGCTGCTGGAGCTGACCGATCCGGAGGCGCTGGGGCTGGTGTTCGACACGGGGCACTACGCCTACGGCTCAGGCGGCGCCGACGTGGTGGCGGGGCTGGAGCGATTCAAGGACCGCATCTGGTACGTGCACTTCAAGGACTGCCAGCCGCAGGTGGCCGCCGCGGCGCGCGAGCAGGGATGGGACTACTTCCGGGCGCTGCGCGAGGGCGTCTTCTGCGAGCTGGGGCAGGGCTCGGTGGATTTCCCGGCGGTGCTGCGCTGGCTGAAGGCAGCCGGCTACGACGGCTACACGCTGGTGGAGCAGGACGTGCTGCCCGGCATGGGCGCACCGAAGGAGAGCGCGCGGCGCAACCGCGAGTACCTGCGTTCGATCGAGAGCAAATTCGCGTAAGGGGAAGTTGTCATGAGCAAGCTGAACATCGGGATTGTCGGCGCGGGACGGATCGGGAAAGTCCACGCGGAGACGATCGCTTACCGGCTGCCGGAGGCGCAGGCCGCGGCTATCGCGGACGTGAACCAGGAAGAGGCGCGGAAAGTGGCGGCGCGGCTGGGCATCGGCCGCGTGGCGGCGAGCGCGCAGGAGATTCTGGCGGATGCATCGATTGACGCGGTGCTGATCTGCTCGTCGACGGACACGCATGCCAGCCTGATTGTGGAGGCGGCGCAGGCCGGCAAGCACATCTTCTGCGAGAAGCCGGTGGACCATAGCCTGGCGCGGATCGATACGGCGCTGGAGGCGGTGAAGAAGGCCGGCGTGCAGCTACAGATCGGCTTCAACCGGCGGTTTGACGCGAACTTCGCGCGGGTGCGGGCGGCGGTGGCCTCAGGCGAGATCGGCCAGCCGCACCTGATGCACATCATCAGCCGGGATCCGGCGCCGCCGCCTCCGGCTTACGTGAAGGTGTCGGGGGGGATGTTCCTCGACATGACGATTCACGATTTCGACATGGCGCGGTTTCTGATTGGGGATGAAGTGGAGTCAGTTTACGCGGCGGCGGGGGTGATGGTGGATCCGGAGATCGGGGCGGCCGGCGACGTGGACACTGCCGTGATCACGCTGCGGTTCCGCAATGGCGTGATCGGGACGATCGACAACAGCCGCAAGGCCGTGTATGGATACGACCAGCGGGTGGAAGTGCTGGGCAGCAAGGGGTCGATCGCCACGGGGAACTGCTATCCGAACCAGGCGGTGGTGAGCACCGGCAGCGAAGTGCGCCGGGACCTGCCGCTGAACTTCTTCATGGAGAGATACACGGAGAGCTTCGCGAACGAGCTGCGGGCGTTCGTGGAGGCGATCCGGAGCGGGCAGCCGACGCCGGTGACGGGCATGGACGGGCGCGTGCCGGTGGTGATGGCGCTGGCGGCGCGGAAGTCGTATGACGAGGGGCGAGTGGTGCAGATGGCGGAGATCAGCGCGTAGCGCCCAGCAGCGCACGGATTCGAGGCGCCCGGATTCGAAGCGCCGGGATGCGAGGCGCCCGCGCGCATCAGCCTGGGAGGGCGGCTTTCGTCAGGAGAATTTCGTCCGGCGCCAGAGAAGCCAGCCGCAGACGATGAGGAAGCCGACGGTGGCGACGCTGAGAATGGCCATCCAGGCGGTATTGGCGTGGATGGGGGCGGCTTCGGCGTTGAGGCCGAGCCAGACGAAGATGCCGACGGCGGCGACGCCGACGAGAGATTCCCACCAATGGCGGCGGGGCTTCTGGCGGGAGATCACGTCTTCACCCTGGAGCGAGGCTTCGACGCGGGCGGGGTCCATGCCGTAGCGTTCGCACTCGCGGGTCATGGCGCTGCGCCAGGAGGTCTGCTCGGACTCAGGGGCTTCGGCGAAGCTGATGGCGGCGGCGCCGGCGATCATGATGAGGGAGCCGGCGATGACGAGGGTTTGGGCGGTGGCGGTCTGGCCGGCGAGTTCGCCGAAGACGAGCGCGCCCCAGGCAAGGCCCCAGAGTTGGTTGGTGTTGGAGAGGGGGATGCCGCGGCCGATGCCGATGTACTTGGCCGCGTACTGCTGGAAGAGGTCGCCCAGCACCCAGCAGAAGCCGCCCAGGAAGAGCCAGAACAGGACGGGCTTGGCCTTGGAGAGATCTGCCATGACGTTGTCGTAGCCGCCGCCGAAGAGCACGGAGAGGGCGAAGACGGTGCCGAGTTCGCCGAAGGTGAAGACCGTGACGAAAGAGAGCGGATTCATGCCGCTGATGTAGGCCTTGCGGTAAGGGATGTACATGGTGCCCCAGAGCAGGCCGGCGCCGAGGGCCGCGCAGATGCCGAGCGTGGCGGCGCCCTGCGGGCCGTTGGCGGCCTGGTGGGCGGTGGCGTAGGCGAGGACGCAGGCGCCCACGACAATGCAGGCGGCGCCCCCCAGGACCTTGAGCCACTGCGCGGCGCCGGCTTTGCGCAGCTCGTTGAAGAGCAGCCAGCCCCAGAGCAGGCCCACCAGGCTGTTGGTGTTCCAGAGCGGGAAGGCAATGGACAGCCCGACGTTGCGGATGGCAAAGACGGTGAGGGTGTTGGCGACGGCCCAGAGCATGCCGGCGAGGATGGCCCACACGATGAGGTGCTTCTTCTCCTTGAGATCGAGCCAGATGTAGCCGGTGCCCTTCAGGAGCATGGGAACGGTCCAGCGGGCGACGAAGACGCCTGCCACCATGCCGAGCGAGATGATGAAGGGCGAGAATCCGGCGGTGACGAGTTTGGTGGGCGCTTCAGCGGCGCCCAGCCAGGCGCCGGCGCCGAAGCCGCAGGTGACGCCCAGCCAGTGGAGCGTGCGCGGAGAGAGCGGTTGTGTGGAGTTGGGAGATTCCATTTGAGATCACCTCACCGCGGCGAGCAAGCTGATGCCGATAATGAGCACGGCGACTGGCAGCCAGAAGTGGCCGTCGGTGAGGATCGCCTTCCAAGCCGGTTGTTTCAGAGGAACCTCCACTGGGGCGCGGACGGCCGCGCGGGACTGGGCTTCTTGCGAAGCACCTTCGATTTTACTCCAAAGGACGGCGGGCTTCCGACGAAAAAGACGAAAATCTCCTGAAAACGAACGTGTGCAGAAAATACTTGACCAGAGGGTGCGGATAGATTAAGGTTCCTGAAGGCCAGGTCCGAGACTGGGTTCGGAGGACAAC
>JACQZS010000038.1 GCA_016213725.1 Acidobacteriota bacterium
GCGGCGGATTATCGCCGAGGGGCTGAAAACTCTGGCTGAGCGCGAGAGGGCAGCAGTAGTACTGCGCGAGATTGAGGGGCTGACCACGTCGGAAGTGGCGCGGATTCTGGGCGTGGCGGAGGAGACGGTGCGGAGCCAGGTTTCGACGGGCAAGGCGAAGCTGCGGGCGTTTGCGGAGCGCTATGAGAGGAGGCGGCCATGAAGTGGACAGATGACGATCTGGACCTGGCATTGCGTGAGTTGAAGGATGAGCCGCTGCCGCTTGGGGCGACGGAAGCGGTACGGGCGCGCGTGCTGGCCGAGGTCGAGAAGCCGCGGCGGAGATGGTGGACTTGGGCCTGGGCGCCGGCCTTGGCGGCGGGACTGATGGTGTGGGCGGTGATTCCGCGGGAACAGGTGGCGGTTGCTCCGCCGCCGGTGCTGGCGCGGGTGCCGGAGGCGGCGGTGCCGAAGCGGACATTGGAGGTTGTGAAGAAGCCTGAGCTGCGGCCGGCGGTGCGGCGTGTAGAGCGGGCTGTGAAGCCGGAGAAGGAAACGCAGTTTGTCAAGCTCGTTACCGATGACCCGGATGTGGTCATCCTGTGGGCGATGAATTCGGAAGGAGAGGACCGATGAGGAAAGTGATCGTTTTGATGATTGCGCTGGCGATGGCCGCCGGCGCGCAGGAAGCGCCCAAGTGGCAGCAGAAGGTGTTCGATGTGAAGTACGCGGACGTGCAGGCGCTGGCGAACCTGATCCGAGGTGTCTGCCAGAGCCGGGAGACACGGGTACTCGAAAACCCGCCGCTGAGGGCAATTAGCGTGGGCACGCCGGACTCCCGCGACCTGGCAGCGGCTGAGGAGCTTGTCAAACGTTACGATGTTTCCTCGGGGGCGGTGGTGTCCGGGCGGCGCAACATCGAGCTGATCGCCTACATGTTGATGGCGGCCCAGAAAGGATCATCGGGCGAAGCGTTGCCGGCCGATCTGGAGCCGGTGGCGAAGCAACTGAAGGCGGTGTTTGGGTATAACGACCTGAGACTGGTGGACACAGCTATGGTGCGAGCCCGAGAGGGGGTCAGGATTGAAAGCAGCGGAAACGCGGGCGTGATAAATCCAACACTGCCGCAGGCGAACTCCACCTACCAATTCAGCATCGCCAGATCTATTGTGATGCCGTCGGAGAAGGGTAACCTCATCAAGCTGGACGGTTTCAGGTTCGGAATCCGGGTGCCGTACGCGACGACGGCCGTCCAGTCTGGCCAAGCAAGTCAGGGTATTGCGCCTTTGGTCGCCACGCAGATCAACTATTCCGAAGTTGGGTTCAACACGGAACTCGACATCCGGGAGGGCCAGAAGGTGGTGGTTGGCAAGGCCAAAGTGGATGGAACCGGGAGTGCGTTCATCCTGGTGCTGACCGCGAAGGCTGTGGATTGAGATATTCTGGACGCTTCATGAGAAGCGTGCCATTGGTCGCCCCGAAGCGGCTCGAACTGATCGAAGACAAGTTGCCTGACGGCCCGCGCACCGGCGAACTGCTGGTGAATATGCGGGCCGTTGGCTTGTGCGGGTCGGATCTGCACTGGTGGGCCGAAGGAAGGATCCACACGGGCAAGGCGAAGTACCCTCAGGTGCTGTGCCACGAGCCTGTGGGCGAAATCGTAGAAGTGGGGCCGGGCGTCACGCATTACAAAGTGGGGGACATCATCGGCATGGAGCCGTCGCTGACGTGCGGGCATTGCGAGTACTGCCTGGCGGGACGGCACAACCTGTGCGAAGTGTCGCGCTTCATGGGCGGGCCGGATGCGCAAGGGTTCCTGCGGGATTATGTGGTGATTCCGGAACACAACGCAGATCCGGTGCCGGCGGGGTTGACGATTCACCAGGCGACGCTGATGGAGCCGGTGGCGGTGTGGGTGCATGTGTTTGAGCTGGCGCCGGTGCGCGTGGGCGACACGGTGGCGGTGCTGGGCAGCGGGTCGATCGGCGGAATTGGGGTGGCGATGGCGAAGCAGGCGGGAGCGGAGACTGTGTTCGCCTGCGACCGCGTTCCGCACCGCGTGAGGCTGGCGCGGGCGATGGGCGCGGATGTGGCGCTGGATCTGAAAGAAGGCGATTTCCTCGATGCGGTGATGCAGAAGACGAACGGCCGCGGTGTGGACGTGGTTTTCGACGCGGCGGGTTCTCCTGAGACGATCAACCTCGGCATCAAGTGCGCGCGAAGCGGCGGGCGATTCGTGCTGATCGGCATCCCCGAACTGCTGAATTTCGAGGTGGATCTGCACACGGCAATGGCGAAAGAGCTGAACATGCAGATGCTGAAGCGCTCCAACCATAAGGGCCGAGCGGCGGGAGCACTGCTGGCGGCGGGCCGCATTCCAATGTCGATCATCACGCACGCGCTGCCGCTGGAGCAGGCGCAACGCGGTTTTGAGATGGTCCACCACTACGAAGACGGCGTGGGCAAGCTGATTTTCGATTTTGACGTAAAGGCTTAAACACCATGTCCAACTACCTAGCATTCGATCTGGGCGCAGAGAGCGGGCGCGCCATGCTGGGGACGCTCGAAAACGGGCGCCTCCAACTGGAGGAGTTGCACCGTTTTCTGAATGAGCCGGTGCGGTTGCCGGACGGCATGTATTGGGACACATTCCGGTTGTTTCACGACATCCGGGAGGGGTTACGGATTGCGGGCCGCGAGCGCAATTTGAAGCTGGACGGCGTGGCCGTGGACACATGGGGAGTGGATTACGGGCTGTTGGACATCAACGGCGCGCTATGTGTGAATCCGCGGCACTATCGCGATCCGCGAAACGCCGCGGCCTACGAAGCGGCACTGGCGGCCGCGGGCCGCGAGACGATCTTCGAACACACGGGCCTGCAGTTCATGGCGCTGAATTCGCTGTACCAGTTGCAGGCGGAGAAGATGGCCGGGACGCCCGGGCTGTGGTCGGCCGATAAGCTGCTGTTCATGCCGGATCTGCTGAGCTACTGGCTGTGCGGCGAGATGAAGAACGAGCTGACGATCGCCAGCACCTCGCAGTTCTACAATCCGTCGCAAAGACGCTGGGCGACGGAGCTGTTCGACACGCTTGGGCTACCGAAGCATATTCTGGGCGAGATCGTGCTGCCGGGAGCGAAACTGGGCGGGCTGCTGGATGAGATCCGCGATACGTGCGCGTTGGGCGAGACGCCGGTATTCGCCACGGCCGCGCACGACACGGCGTCCGCGGTGGCGGCGGTGCCGGCGACGGGAGAGCGGCCCTGGTGCTACGTGAGTTCCGGCACATGGTCGTTGATGGGTGTGGAGATCGACGAGCCGATCGTGACGCCGAAGGCGCTGGAACTGACGCTGACGAACGAGATTGGCGTGGAAGGCAAGACGCGGCTGCTGAAGAATATCGCCGGGCTGTGGCTGGTGCAGGAGTGCCGCCGGCAGTGGCTGCTGGAAGGACAGGAGTACAGCTATTCGCAGTTGACGGAGATGGCGGCGGGTGCGACGCCGTTCCTGGCTGTTTTGGATCCGGATCAGTTTATCGATCCGGGCCGCATGCCGCAGCGGATGGCCGAGTATTGCGCGAAGACGGGCCAGAAGGCGCCGGAGCGGCCGGGGCAGTTCGTGCGCGTGGCGCTGGAATCACTGGCGCTGCGTTACCGCCAGGTGCTGGAGATGCTGGAGACGCTGGTGGGCTACCGCATCGAGGTGATCCACATCGTAGGCGGGGGCTCCCGCAATGGGCTTCTGAACCGGCTAGTGGCGGACGCCACGGGGCGCACGGTGGTGGCCGGGCCCTCGGAAGCGACAGCGGCGGGCAACCTTCTGGTGCAGGCCATGGGCGCTGGCGAGATGGCCGGCTTGAGTGAAGTGCGCAAGGTAGTGAAGAACTCGTTCGACCTGGAAGTGGTGGAGCCGCACTCCACTTCGGCCTGGGAACTGGCGTACGAGAAGTACCTGAAGATCCGGGGTTAGCGCATCGGGCGCCGGGGCTATTCCAGGATTTCGGCGCCCAGAGCGCACAGCTTGGGCACGAGATTTTCGTAGCCGCGCTCGATGAGGCCGGTGTTGGTCAGGGTAGAGTCGCCCTGGGCCGCGAGCGCGGCAATCACGTAGCTGAAACCCGCACGTAGATCGGGGATCTCGATCTCAGCGCCGCGCAGGGGCGTGGGGCCCACGATGACGGCGGAGTGCCTGTAGTTGCGCTGGCCGAAGCGGCACTTCAACCCGCCGAGGCATTCCCGGTAGAGCTGGATCTTGGCGCCCATGCGATTGAGCGCATCGACGTAGCCGAATCGCTGCTCGTAGACGGTTTCGTGGACGATGGAGATGCCTTCGGCCTGGGTGAGGGCGATGACGAAGGGCTGCTGGTAGTCGGTGGTGAAGCCGGGGTGGACGTCGGTCTCGAGGGCCGTGGACCTGAGCTTCTCTTCGGCCCGCCAGAATTCGATTCCCTCATTAGTGACGCGATATTCGCCACCGATCTGACGGTAGCGGTTGAGGAATGTCATCATGTGGAACTGCTTGGCGTTCCGCACGAAGATGCGGCCCTGAGTGGCGATGGCGGCGCAGGCCCAGGAGGCGGCTTCCAGCCGGTCGGGCAGGGCGGTGTGATCGAAGCCGTGGAGCTTCCGGACGCCGACGATGGTGATGACGCGGTCCACATCCACGCTGATGATGGAGCCCATTTTCTGCAAGACCATGATGAGGTCCATGATCTCGGGCTCCATGGCGGCGTTGGAGAGTTCGGTAACGCCTTCCGCGCAGACGGCGGCGAGGATCACCTGCTCAGTGGCGCCGACGCTGGGGTAATCGAGGCGGATCTTGGTGCCCAGGAGGCGTTCGCAGCGCAGGTGCGCGTCGTGGGCGGAGTCTTCCAGGGTGGCGCCAAGATCCTGAAGGGCGCGGATGTGAAAGTCGACGGGACGCGTGCCAATGCGGCAACCGCCGAGAGAGGGCACCGGCGCGGCGCCGAAACGGGCCAGCAGCGGGCCGCAAGTGAGGATGGGAATGCGGCTCTTGCCGGAGAACTCCTTCAGCGTGCCGCGCTCCATGGGCCGCAGGTTCGCCGCGCAGATTTCCAGGACGCCGTCTTCCAGTTCCTGAACCTCTCCGCCGAGGGCGCGGATCAGGTCGCTGACGATCGTCACGTCGACGATGCGCGCGACGTTGCGCAGGGTGCACTTCTCGTTTGTGAGAAGCGCAGCGACCATGATCTTGGGCAGCGCGTTCTTGGCGCCTCGCAAGGACACCTCGCCGATGAGCGGCTTGCCTCCCCGTAAGATCATCGTTTCCGCCTTTCGGGCTGCTGCCGGCGCGGCCATTACTGGAAGAGTTTCCGTTCGCGCCGGAGGAATGCCGGAGTGTCCAAATCGTCAAACGACAGCACGTCTTCGGAGGCGGCCTCTCCTGGGGGAGGGTCGTCCGATTCAGGCGCCGGAGTTCCACTCTCCATCACTTCGGCGGGCGCCTCGATCGAAGATTCCGCCTGCGCAGACTCGGCTTCGAGGTCGAAGGAGGGATGGAACTCCTGGGCGGGTTCGTCTTCGTAGCGCGAGTATTCGACTTCCACTGGAGTATCCACGATGGAGGTGGCCACGATCGGCGCGGTGACAGGCGCTGCCGGCGGCAGTGGCGCCGGCGCGGAGCGGAGGGCGCTGACGTGTGGAGGCTCCACCTGCATCAGGTCGTTCCGTTGGAAGCCGGTGGCGATCACAGTGATTTTGACCTCATCGTCCGGGCCTTCTGAGGGAACGAGGCCGAAGTTAATCTGCACGTCCTCATTGCCGGTGGCTTCACGGATGAGCTTGCAGGCCTCGTGCATCTCGTGCAGGCTGAGCGTACCCGGCGCGGTGATGTTGAGGAGGATGGCGCGGGCGCCTTTCAGCCCGCCTTCTTCAAGAAGCGGGCACTGGATAGCGGCCTTGGCGGCTTCTACCGCGGCTTTTTCGCCGCGGGCGGAGGCGGTGCCCATCATGGCGAAGCCCATGCCCAGCATGATGGCGCGGACGTCGGCGAAGTCGCGATTGATCAGGCCCGGCGTGGTGATGATGTCGCTGATGCCCTGCACGCCCTGACGGAGGACGTCGTCGGCCATGCGGAAGGCTTCGAAGAAGCTGGTGCCGGCGGGGACGAGATCGACCAGCCGGTCGTTGGGAATTGAGATCACGCAATCGACGGTGGCGTGAAGCTCGGCCAGTCCCTTTTCCGCCTGCTTCATGCGGCGCGGGCCCTCGAAGCTGAAGGGCTTGGTGACCACGGCCACGGTGAGAGCGTTCAACTCCTTGGCGAGCGCAGCGATCACGGGCGCGGCGCCGGTGCCGGTGCCGCCGCCCAGGCCGGCGGCGACGAAGACCATGTCTGCGCCTTCGAGGACTTCGATGATGCGGTCAGTGTCTTCCAGGGCGGACTGGCGGCCGATCTCGGGATCGGAGCCGGCTCCCAGGCCATGCGTGATCCGGGTGCCGAGCGCGATCTTATTGGCGACCTTGGAGGCGCGCAGCGCCTGCGCGTCTGTATTCATGACGTAGAACTCGACGCCAGCGACCCCCGCAGCCATCATGCGGTTGACAGCGTTCGAGCCGCCGCCGCCCACGCCCACTACTTTGATGCGTGTACCGCCCAGCGTCTCGTCCTGAATCTCGAACTTCAATGCGTCCATCGCTGAAATCCTCGCCTTTCCCGACTTCCCCTACGCGGGCGCGGTCTCTCTATTTTCCCCAAAACAGGCTACGAATGCTCGGGCCCGTGTCTCTGTCGCGCCGGGCCTGCAGCCGGGCGCCATACATGGCCAATCCAGCGGCTGTGGTCCATGCCGGGCATTCCAGTTCCTCTGGCCACTGGGCTATGCCGCGGGTGAAACCAAGCCGGGCCGGACAACCCAGAACCTTTTCGGCGAGCTCCACCATACCTTCCATCCGCGCTCCGCCGCCGCAGAGTACAACTCCCTCGCGCAGCGGCATCTCGCCGGCCAGACGGACCCGGCACTTTTCCACCATCTCAAAGAGCTGGCTGGCGCGGGCTTCGATGATCTCGATGAGGTCGCGGCGGCTGATCTCGCGCGACGGCCGTCCGGCTTCTCCAGGCATCTCGATCACGATGTTGTCGGCCGTCAGGCCGAGGAGGGCGCAGCCGTGGGCGAACTTGAGCCGCTCGGCTTCTTCATAGGACAGCGCCTTCAACTCGCTGATGTCGCGCGTGAAATGGTCTCCGCTGATCGGGAGGCCCACGGCGCACAGCATGGCGTCGCCGTCGTAGAACGCGACATTGGTTGAGTGCGCTCCGATGTCCACCAGGGCCACGCCTCCGGCGCGTTCCTCGGCGAGGATGCTGGCGTACGATGCGGCCATGGCTTCAAATACGGTCTCTTCCACCCGGACGTGGCCCTGCTGCACGGCGCTGAGCAGTGCCTGGTGCTCTTGAGCGGAAGTGGTGACCAGGAGCGCATGCGCTTCCAGCCGCTGGCATTCGATGTTGAGCGGATGGGGGATGGGTGGACGCCCGTCCACGGTGAAATCCTGCGGCATCACCTGGAGCAGGAAGCGGTCTTCATCGAGCCTGGCGCGGGCGGCCAAGCCGATGGCATACTCCATGTCGCCTTGCTCGACGCTCCGCTTGCGGCCGAATTCGTAAAGCCCCCGGCCTTGCTGCGAGCGAACGGCGGGTCCGCCGACTCCCACCACGGTGGTTTCAACGCCGGCTCCGGCGCGGGCCTCGGCTTCGCGAATTACTTCCGTGACGGCTTCGGCAACGACGGCCTGATCGGCGATCTGCCCGCGGCGCCAGCCCCTTCCCAGGACGGTGGCGTGGCTTCGGTAGTGGACTTCACCATCCTCCACGGACACCACGACCACTCGGTTCCAGGCGCTGCCGATGTCCAACCCTGCCGAGAGCTGCGGTTTTCTTGCCACTCTACTTGCCAAGCCCTCCGGCTTCCATGATCGTGATCTGGCCTTCCAGGCTAATGTCCAGAACGGTCTTTGCTAGCAGTTTGTCACGAATCCCGTCGTAGTGGTCGAGGAAAGTGGCCATTCGCTGGCGGAATCTCTCGTTGCCGAGGACCAGCACCAGTTGCTGTTCGCCGCTCTGATAGAGGACGCGGATGTTCTCGGGATCGGTGACGTCCACTTCCCCGATCTTCTCCCTCACATCTTTGAGTTCATCGAGCACTCGCAGCATGAGCTTCACCCTGGTGCCGCGGCGCGTGATCTCGTCCCTTTCGCGAACGCCGCTGAGCAAGGGCAGGCCGGGCGGCAGTTTGCCGCGAGGAGAAAGCACCACGCCTTCGCTATCGATCAATTTGGGCCGGTTCACAATCGGGGCTGCCAGATCGCCGCTGAGGCCGGCGGTGACCTGAATGAATGCCACGGGCACGCGTTCCTCAATGGTGACATGCAATTGGTCAGGCCAGATTCTGCGAACGCTCGCGTCCTTGACCCAATCGACCGTGCGCAGGGTCTCGCGCCGTTTCTCAAGGTCAATGTCGGAGATGCTGCGGCCGCGGTCCGCGGCGAAGACTTTCAGCACGGCGGCCTCGGACGCATGTGCCAGCCCGTCGATGCGGATCCCCGCGTCGGCGGCCCGGCTTCCGGCTTCGTGGAGCGCGAAACGCGCGTCCTTGGAGAAGAACACCTCTCCCTCCAACAGCGCCGCTGCAGCCACGAAGACGATAGCCACCACGCCAGCGGTCCATCCGGCGATCCGGAAGGCCCGCTGCAAGGACTCGCGCGTTACGCCTTTAGGCTCTTCGATCGCTTCTTCTTCCTGTTTCCTGCGTCTACCCATGAGCGGACTCTCCTTCCAGCGCCTTCAACAGCAACTCTCCAGCCTGCGTGACGCTGCCGGCGCCCAGCGTGAGCACCAGGTCGCCTTCGCGCAGTTCCGCGGCGAGCATCTGCACGGCTTCTGCCAGGTTGCCGGCGAAGCGGCAATCGGCGTGGCCACGCCCGCGGATACGGTCTGCCAACGACTGGCCGGTGACGCCCTCAATGGGCGGCTCGCTGGCGGCATAGATTTCCATGACGCGGACCACGTCGGCGGCGCCCAAGGCGCCAGCGCATTCGTGCATAAAGGCCAGCGTCCCGGTGTATCGGTGCGGTTGGAATAGCACCCCCAGCCGGCCCGGGGCGGCCAGGCGCAAGGCATTCAGCGTTGCTTTGACTTCCGTGGGGTGATGGCCGTAGTCGTCCATCACCGTCACGCCGCGGGCCTTGCCGCGGAGTTCCATGCGCCGGCCCGTTCCGGCATATTGAGCGAGGCCAGCACGGATCGCTTCCAGGTCCACGCCAAGTTCGTGCAGGGTGGCAGCGGCGGCGGCCGCGTTCAGAACATTATGACCGCCCAACACACGGAGGTGGAATTCGCCCCAGTCCGCTTCCCGCAACCGCAGCCGGAAGCGGCTGCCCGCTGCGTCGCTGACGTCATCCAGAATTCTCAAGTCGGCGTCGGCGCAGCGGCCGTAGCGAATCACTCTGCGGCGCACCAGCGGCAGGGCTGCCCGTACTTCCGCATCATCCAGGCAGGCGACCACCGCGCCGTGATAGGCGACGCGGTTGGCGAACCTCACGAAGCCGGCGACGGCGTTTTCAAAGGTCTTCCAGTAGTCGAGATGCTCGCGATCGATGTTGGTGATCAGGGCGATTTCCGGAGCAAGTTCCAGGAATGAGCCGTCGCTCTCGTCGCACTCGGTGATGAAGATTTCGCCGCCCAGCCTGGCGTTGCCGCCGCCCAGGAAGGGAGCCAGTGTGCCGACGAAGACGGTGGGGTTCAACCCGGCCGCCAGCGCCGCCTGTGCCAGCATGGATGAGGTGGTGGTCTTGCCGTGACTGCCGCCGACGGCCACACCGCGGTGGCCCTTCATCAACTCCGCCAGCATCTCGCCGCGCAGCACCACGGGCAGTCCGCGGCGCCGGGCCTCTGCCACTTCGGGATTATCGCTTTTGACTGCCGAGGTGACCACCACGGCGCAGGCGCTCGCCGGCACGTTTCCCGCTGCATGGCCCTCGTGAACCGCAATGCCCAGGGCCTGCAGGCGGGCGGTCACGACTCCGAGCCGCGCGTCGCTGCCGCTGACACGGCACCCCAGGCCCAGGCACAGCTCGGCCAGGCCGCTCATGCCAATGCCGCCGATTCCCACGAAATGCAGGCTGTGCCCAGATGAAAACATAAATCTCTACTATTGTTTCATGACCGGAGCGCCAGCTCCAGCAGGATTTCGGCCGCTTTGCGGGCTGCGCCGGGTTTGGCGAGCTTGCGTGCGGCCGCACCCATCGCACGCAGGCGCTCCGGGTTCCCGCTCAGCTGACCGACGACATCAAAGAACCTCTCGCCAGACCATTCGCTTTCCAGGCACACCTGGGCAGCGCCGGCCCTGGCCATGGCCTCAGCGTTGTGCCGCTGGTGATCGTCAGCGGCGAAAGGAAACGGAACCAGGACGGAGGGTTTGCCGGCGGCAGCGAGTTCGCTCACCGCTCCGGCGCCGCTCCGGCTCACCACCAGGTCGGCCGCGGCATAGGCTGCCGGCATGTCGTGCAGGTAGGCCACCACTTCGCCGTCCAACTGCGTCTCGTTGAATTCGCGGGCCAGCGAATCGTATTCGTCGGCGCCGCACTGCAGCACCATGCGGACGGAAAGGCCGCTGCGCCGGAAGAACGGCCAGCTTTCGCGCGCGGCTTTGTTCAGCGCCTTGGCTCCCCGGCTGCCCCCTGTGATCAGGATTGAGAGAGTACGGACGGGCACTTTGTCCTGGATAGCAAAGAACTCGCCACGGACCGGCAAACCCGTCCTCACGGTGCGGCCGGGCGGGAAGTACTTCTCGGTTTCCTCGAAGGAAACCAGCGCCCGCTGCACCCGGCCAGCCATCTTGCGTGTCACCAGGCCAGGCAGGGCATTGGGCTCCATGGCTACCATGGGGATCCCCATGGCGCTTGCAGCCATCATTACGGGTGCGGCCACGTACCCCCCCATGGAGAACACCGCGGCCGTTTTGTGCTTTTTCAGAACCCAAGCGCTTTTCAGAACGCTCCAGGGCAGTTGCCAGGACGTCTTGAGCGTCTGCTTCCAACTCACGCGTTGCAGGCCGCCGATCTCGATCCACTCCATCGGGTAGCCGGCCCTGGGCACAATCGTGGCTTCCATGCCTCGCCGCGTGCCGACGAAGAGCACGTCGTGTCCCAATTGCCGGAGCTCACCCGCCACGGCCACCGAGGGGATGACGTGGCCGCCGGTGCCTCCGCCTGCCATCACGAACAGCACAGTCACTCCTTGTTAGGTCGCCCTGTCGCTCACGCTCATCAGCAGTCCGATAGTTGCCAGTGTGCACACTAGGGCGCTGCCGCCGGAACTGACCAGGGGCAGTGGAATTCCTTTAGTCGGCGCGATGCTCAGCACAACGCTCATGTTGAATAGCGCTTGGGCCGTGAAAAGCGTCACGCAGCCCAGCGCGAGGTATCGCCCAAAAGAGTCCTGCGCCATCCAGAAGAGCCGCAGGCCACGCCAGAAGACCACGAGGTACCCGCAGAGCAGCAACACGCAGCCCACCAGTCCGGTCTCCTCACCTACGACGCCAAAAATGAAGTCGGTATGCGCTTCCGGCAGGAAGCCGAGTTTCTGGTTGGATTGGCCCAGGCCGACACCGGTCAGGCCCCCGCTGCCGACAGCGATCTTCGCCTGCTTGGGTTGATGCTCGCTGTCACGGGTGGCTTTGGAGTTGGCGATGACCGGTCCGAGCCACTGCAATTGGGGCGTGGTATGGATCTTCTCCTCCGTCAGGCCCACATAAGAGAGCACGCGGATGAGGCGGTACGGTTTCTGGACGATGAAGCCCACGCCGAGTACGGCTACCAGGGTGAGCGTCAGCATGAAATACCGCTTGTGAACCCCAGCCACGTAGAAGACGGCCATGGCAGGGGCCAGCAGTACAGCAGCCGTCCCCAGATCCCCGTAGCCGATCAACAGCGTGAGGCCGCCGACGACCAGGCCGGTGGGATAGATGGTGTACTTGCTGTTGATCAACTCCTCGCGGCGCCCGACAAACCAGGCCAGGAAGAGCACCAGCACGGGCTTCGCAATTTCGCTGGGTTGAAACTGCCCGACGCCCGGCAGGCGGTACCAGCGATGGGCCCGCGGATCGGCTGGAATCACGCCCATCAGCAGAAGAATGGTCACGCTGAGCGCGAGGAAGATCCAGAGCGGGTGCTCCAGTTTCTTGTAGTCCATCCGCTTGAGCAGCAGCATTAACGTAACGCCGGCCAAGCCCATCAAGAGCTGGCGGGCGGCGAATTCCCAGGTCCCCTTCTTGTAGAGGATCTCGGCGACAACGGACGAGGCGCTGTACACCATGACCAGTCCGAAAGCCAGGATCATCATCACGGCCCCAAACAGCAGCCAGTCGGTCTTCGTCCGCGTAGACATCTATCAGCGTTCCTCCAGGCTGTTGACGATCGCCTTGAACACTCGGCCCCGTTCCTCATACCCGCTGAACTGATCGAAGCTGGCGCAAGCGGGCGCCAGTAGCACGGTATCTCCGCAGGACGCCTCTTTCGAGGCCATGTCCACGGCGGTCTTCAGATCTCCACAGCGTTCCATCCGCACAGCATCTTCCAATTGGCCGGCGATCTTCTCCGCCGCCGCGCCGATCAGCAGCACGGACTTGGCTCGTTCCCGCAGCAGGCCGCGCAGCACCGTGTAGTCGCTGTTCTTATCCTTGCCTCCCAGCACCACCCAAAGGCCGCCTGAGAACGATTCCAGTGCTTTCACAGTGGCGTCCACGTTAGTGGCCTTGGAGTCGTTGTAATAACTGACGCCATTCAGTGTGCGGACGAATTCGATGCGATGCTCCACTCCGGGAAAGGTCATGACGCCCGTCCGGATTTGATCCGGCCGCGCTCCGGCCAGGTACGCGCAACAGGCGGCTGCCAGCACGTTTTCCACATTATGCCGCCCGCGCAGCGGGATTTCGATTTCCTCCATCAGCCGTTCGCCCTCCACCCACAGGGTGCCTTCCGTCCGCCAGCAACCGGGCTCTTTCTTTGCGCCGGCATGGAACCAGCGCACCTGGCCGCGCGCGGCGGCCGACAGTGTGGCCGCAGGCTGGTTCTCGGCGTTCAGCACCGCGAAGTCTTCGGGGAGTTGATTCCGCAGGATGCGCGCCTTGGCGGCCACGTAGTTCTCCATCGTGTAGTGGCGGTCAAGGTGGTCCGGGGTGATGTTCAGGATGGCGGCGATACTTACCCGCATCGTCCGGGTGGTTTCCAGTTGAAAACTCGATAGCTCGAGAACGTTCCAGCGGCCGGGACGGGATGTTTCCACCATGGAGGCGAGCGGTGTGCCGATGTTGCCGCCCACCTGGCAATCGATGCCGGCGCCTGCCAGAAGATGGCCGCAAAGAGCGGTAGTAGTGGTCTTTCCGTTCGCCCCGGTGATGCCCAGAATGGGACCCTGCAGGAACCAGCTGGCCGCCTCGACATCGCCCACCACATGAATGCCGCGGAGGCGGGCCTCTTCGAACAACGGTAGGTCCGCCGGCACGCCAGGAGAGAGCACCGCTATCTCGCAGCCTTCGATAGCCGCTTCTCCCTGAGGAACATATTCGCCTTCAAATTGCGGCAGCGCCTCACGAGGCCGAGCATCGGCGCCTCGCACCACGGCGCCCCGCCGCTGGAGCAGATCCAGCGTGGCCAGGCCGGATTTCGCCATGCCGAAGACCGTGATGCTCTTGCCGCGTACGTCCATGGCTATCTCAGTTTCAGGGTGGTGAGCGCGAACAGCGCCATCACCAATCCTGCAATCCAGAACCGCACCACCACCTTGGTCTCGTCCCAGCCCATCTTTTCGAAGTGGTGATGCAAGGGCGCCATCAGAAACACTCGCTTGCCCCGTGTCTTGAAGCTGATTACCTGGATGACCACGCTCATCAGTTCGATTACGTAGACTCCGCCGATGAACAGCAGGAGGATCTCCTGCTTCAGCAGGACCGCGACGACACCGAGGCTGCCGCCCAAGGCAAGCGACCCGACATCGCCCATGAAGACCTCCGCCGGATGGGCGTTGTACCACAGGAAGCCAAGCGACGCGCCTGTGAGGGAGGCGCAGAAGACCGTCAGTTCTCCCGCGCCGGGCAGGCGGGAGAGTTCGAGATAACGGGCGAATTGCGCATGGCCGCTGACGTAGCAAAGCACAGTGACCGCGCCGCCGGCGATGATCATGAGGCCTGCGGCCAGGCCGTCCAGGCCGTCGGTGAGATTCACCGCGTTCGAAGCGCCTACGATGACGAACAGCAGGAAGATGAAAAAGCCGCCGAACGCCAGCGGATAGGTGAGCGGATTGTGCAGCAGGCTTTCGATCAGGAGGTTGGGCTTGTAGCTCTTGATGAATGGCACGTTCATGGCTGTGTTGTAGAGCCCTTTGGTATGCAGCAAGAGCAGCCACACGCCGAGGATCATCATCATGAGCACTTGGAGTCCCATCTTCTGGCGGGCGGTGAGCCCGAGATTGCGGGCCTTCTTCACCTTGGCGTAGTCGTCGATGAATCCGATGGCGCCGTAGCCGCAAAGGCCGAAGAGAGCCACCCAGACGTAGGGATTCCAAAGGTTGGTGAACAGCAGAGTCGGAACCACGATGGAGAAGAGAATGAGCAGTCCGCCCATCGTCGGGGTGCCGGCCTTCTTCTGGTGGGATTCGGGCCCCTCTTCGCGGATGTGCTGGCCAATCTGCATGGAGCGCAGTCTGCGAATGAACCATGGGCCCAGAAGGACGGTCATCAGCAGGGCCGTGAGACTCGCGGCGAGCGTCCGGAAAGTGACGTACCCGAAGATCCGGAACGGCGTGAAATGCGGATAGAGTTGCTCGTACAACAGCCAGTAGAGCATTGCTAGTTCAGGAATGCCTCCAGCGCCAGTTCCACTCTCGTGCCGCGGGAACCCTTGAACAGCAGGGCGTCGCCCGCTTGGGCAAGACTCTTGACGTACCGGCCGGCTTCCCGTGGCTCATCGAAAAAATGCGCGGCGCCGGGGCTCAACCCGGCATCCAGTCCTGCGTCAACCAGCGCTTTCGCGGCGCCGCGGATCCCAATGAGCACAGAAATCCCACTCCGGGCGGCATAGCGGCCAACCTCCCGGTGCAGGTCCTCGGACCAGTGTCCAAGCTCGAGCATCTCCCCCAGAACGGCGATCTGCCGCCTTGCCGGCGTGGCCGCCAGCAGGTCGAGCATCATCTCAGCCGCTTCCGGGTTGGAGTTGTAGCAGTCGTCCCAGATCACCATCCCATCCCGTTCCAACCGGTTGAGCCGGTTCTTGGCCGGCACCAGGTTTGCGATGGCGTCTTTGAGTTCCGTTAAGTCGAAATCCAATGCGCGTGCCACGCCCAGCGCCGCCAATGCGGCCATCAGGCCTCCCCGTCCGGGCAGCGGGCAATAAAAAGAGCCCACGTCCATCACTTCGAAGCTCGTGCCTTCTTTCGAATACTCGACCTTCTCTGCTCGGACGTGGGCTGCCTCGGAGGGAACAAACACACTGGAACCGAAATAAACCTTGCGCCCCGGATGGAGGTCTCCCATCCGGCGCACTCTTTCGTCGTCGCCGTTCAGCACCGCCACACCGCCGGCAGGCAGCGCGGCCAGGAGTTCAGCTTTCGCCGCGGCGATGGCGTCGCGGCTGCCCAGATTCTCGATGTGGGCGGACCCGACGTTGGTGACCACACCGATACGCGGTTGCGCGATCCGCGCCAGATCCGCGATCTCGCCCGCATGATTCATCCCAATCTCCACGGCCGCTGCCTCACAGCTGCCGTCGAGGTTGAGCAGCGTCAGCGGGACGCCGATGTGGTTGTTGAAATTGCCCTGCGTCTTGCCGGTGCGCAGCCGCGTGCTGAGCACGGCGGCGATGGCGTCTTTCGTGGTGGTCTTGCCGGCACTGCCGGTGATTCCGATCACCAGCCCGCCCCAGTGTTCGCGCTCCGTGCGCGCCTTGAACTGCAGCCATTGGAGCGTGTCGCCGCATATCTCCTGAGGGCCTGCGCCATCAATCGCGTGATCCACCACGGCGGCCCGGGCGCCCTTCTGGAAGGCCGCCAGGACGTGATCGTGGCCGTCATGAACCTCGCCGCGCAAGGCCACAAACGCCGCCCCGTCCTGCAGCGTGCGCGTGTCCGTGCTCACGCCATTACACTGTTCGCCGGCTACGAGGATGGTCATCGTCCGGCCTCCCGCGAGTAACCATAGCTGCGCAGGATTTGCCGCGCGACGGCACGGTCGTCGAATGCGATGGTTTTGTCCCTGAGAACCTGATAGGTCTCGTGGCCCTTGCCCGCCAGCAACACCACGTCGCCGGGAGCTGCCTCAGCCAGGGCTTTGCGAATGGCTTTCTCCCGATCCGGTTCGACGGTGTGCGGCGTCTCGGTGCGGCGCACTCCGACCAGCGCGTCGTTGATGATGGCCAGCGGGTCTTCACTGCGGGGATTGTCGCTGGTGACCACGACGTAGTCACTCAGTTCGGCCGCTGCCTGCCCCATCAGGGGGCGTTTGGCGCGGTCGCGGTCGCCTCCGCAGCCGAACAGGGTAATTACCCGCTTTGGCTTCAACGCACGGGCCACTGAGATGGTGTTCTTGAGGGCATCGTCGGTGTGCGCGTAGTCCACCGCGACGAGGAAGGGCTGGCCTTCGTCGATGCGCTCAAATCGTCCGGGCACGGCTTCGCCGGCAGCCACGCCGGCCGCGGCTTCTTCCGCGCTCAGGCCTACGGCCAAGCCGGCGCCGAAGGCGGCGGTGAGATTGTAGACGTTGATCAAACCGCAGAGGCGCGATTCGATCCGCTGCCGTCCGCCGGCATGTTCGATTGTGAACCTGATGCCGTCGAAGCCGGCGGAGATTTCGGTGGCTCGAAGCGCCGCGCCATTCCTGAGGCCGTAAGAAAGCCGCTCCGTGCCGGGATGCGTGCGCAGCTTGCGGCCCCACTCGTCGTCTGCGTTGATTACCGCCACGCGGGGCGGGGGACCGCCAGCTCCGTCAAACAGGCGCTGCTTGGCTTCGAAGTACTCTTCCATCGTGCCGTGGAAGTCCAGATGATCCCGCGTCAGGTTGGTAAAGACCGCGGCCGCGAAAGAGATGCCGGACACTCGTTCCAACGCCAAAGCGTGTGAGGAGGCCTCGAAGCTGAAATGCGTGCCGCCGGCTTTGCGGACAGTATCCATCAGACGCATCAGGTCCAGGGAGTCCGGCGTGGTATTCACCGCGGGCAGCTCCTTGCCGGCCACGCGATAAAGAATGGTGCCCACCATGCCGGTGGTCCTGCCGGCATGGCGGAGCATGGAGTCGAGAGCAAAGACTGTTGTGGTCTTTCCGTTTGTGCCCGTGACGCCGGTGACCGCAAGAGATGCATCCGGAGCGCCGTAAAGCCGGCGGCTCATTGCCGCCATCGTCCGCCGGGCGTGTTCCACGCGGATCCAGGGGCCTTCAAACCCTGCCGGGGCTTCGTTTTCCGAGAACACGGCCACGGCGCCGCGCAGCAAGGCTTCCTGGGCGAATTGCCGGCCGTCGGTGCGGGCGCCGGAAAAGGCGAAGAACCCATCGCCCGGCTTCACTTTGCGCGAGTCGTATTCGAGGTCTTCAATATCGAGGGCGCCCCACTCCGGCCGGAGGAGGTAGCCAGGCGGAACGCCCTCGATCAGATCGGCGAGCTTCATTGCATCACCGAAAACTTCACCCGGACCCGGCGGCCCATCGGCAGGATGGCGCCAGGGGGTGGCTGTTGCTCGCGAGCACTCCCGTGCCCGCTGGTTTCTATCTCAATTCCTCGCTCGGCGGATTCCCGCAATACGGCGAGCAGCGCCTTGCCGCGGAAATCCGGCACGAGGCGGCCGGTGAGAATCGGACTCGCCGTGCTCTGCTCCACCGCGGGCTTCTCTTCCTTCTGCGCCTCCTTCATCGCGGTCTTCATGGCGTCGACCAGGCCCTGCTCGCTCTCAGCCGCTTTGGGCTTGATGGATGGGTCCGTCTCGGGCTTGTCCTTGGGGACCCCCAGCACGCGCAGGGCGGTTTCAGTCACCTGCTTGAAGACCGGCGCCGCAGCGACGCCGCCCAGCTTGGGAGTGTGGTTCAGCGTTACCACCACCACCGCCCGGGGATTGGCAACAGGCGCGAAGCCGATAAACGAAGAGTTGTGCCAATTCTGCCAGGCGCCGTTCTCGAAAATCTCGGCAGAGCCCGTCTTGCCCCCGCTGGAATAGCCTGGCACAGCGGCGGCCTTGCCTGTCCCTTCGAGCACTACGCGCTCCATGATCTTGCGAATGGTGAAGCAGGTTTCCGGGCCTAGCGTCCTCACCGGCTTCTCATCTTCCGGATGCAGCACCACTTCCTTGCCGTCCAAATCCGGCCTCGACCGTTTCGCGAC
>JACQZS010000046.1 GCA_016213725.1 Acidobacteriota bacterium
ACGGCGGCATGGACCCCTCGCAAATGGAGGGCTTCCTCACCTACTACTTCGAGTACCACTTCCTCTACATCACCGGCATCGAGCACGTCGAGTCCAAAAGCATCCAGGGCGCCTCGCTCATGAAGCTCGTCTTCCACAACACCACCGACATGAGCGCCGCCATGGCCGAGGTCGTCGGCTACGTCACCCGCGCCCGCGCCTTCATGCCCCCCGGCACCGTCGGACCCTTCATCACCCGCTTCGACGCCGGCAGCGTCCCCGTCGCCCAGCTCGTCTTCTCTTCCGAGTCCAAGTCCGCCGGCGAACTCCAGGACATCGCCCTCAACCGCGTCCGGCCCCTCTTCGCCACCCTCGAAGGCGTCTCCGCGCCGCCCCCCTTCGGCGGCAATCAGAAGACCGTCATCGTCCGCGCCCAGCCCGAAAAGCTGCGCCAGTACCGCATCTCTCCCGATCAGTTGATCGCCGCCGTCAACCGCGCCTCCACCGTCATGCCCTCCGGCAACCTCCGCGCCGGCGACCTCAACTACATCGCCTCCTCCAACGCCGTCCTCGGCGCCAAACTCGACGACCTCCTCGACGCCCCCGTCCGTCCCGGCGTCTGGCTCCGCGACCTCGCCACCATCGAAACCGGCACCGATATCATCACCGGCTACGCCCACGTCAACGGCCGCCGCACCGTCTACATCCAGGTCACCAAACGCGCCGACGCCTCCGCCCTCCGCGTCCTCGACCGCGTCAAAGCCGAACTCCCCCAAATGCGCAAAGTCGTCCCCGACGACGTCCGCGTCACCCTCGAATTCGACCAGTCCCCCTACGTCTCCTCCGCCATCGGCAACCTCGCCTTCGAAGCCATCCTCGGCGCCCTCCTCACCGGACTCGCCGTCCTCCTTTTCCTCCGCGACTGGCGCGGCGCCCTCATCGTCGTCACCACCATCCCCGCCTCCCTCCTCGCCGCCGTCGCCGGCCTCTGGGCCTTCGGCCAGACCATCAACATCATGACCCTCGGCGGACTCGCCCTCGCCGTCGGAGTCCTCGTCGACGAAGCCACCGTCGAGATCGAGAACATCCACGCCCACATGGCCACCGGCCTCGCCCGCGCCCAGGCCGTCCTCGACGCCTGCCGCAAGACCGCCATGCCCCGCCTCCTCGCCATGGTCTCCATCCTCGCCGTCTTCGTCCCGGCCTATTTCATGACCGGCGTCGTCCGCCAGCTCTTCTGGCCGCTAGCCCTCGCCGTCGCCTGCGCCATGGTGGCGTCTTATCTGCTCTCCAGCACGCTCGTCCCCGTCATGGCCACGAGGCTGCTGAAGCCTCACGCGTCATCGTCCCCTAGGTCCGCCCCCGGCACGAGCCTCTACCGGACTTACCTCGAAACCCTGCTCCGCTTCCGCTACGCGCTGGTCCCTTTCTATGTGGTCACCGCCACCGCCCTGCTCTTCTGGCTCGCCCCCAAAATTGGACGCGAAGTCTTCCCCCCTTCCGGCGAGGACATCTTCCAGCTCCGCCTCCGCGCCGCCACCGGCACCCGCATCGAAAAGACCGAACAGCTCGCCCTCAAAGCCCTCCAGGTCATCGAGCGCGAAGCCGGCAAGGGCAACATCGCCATCACCACGGACTTCGTCGGCGTCCAGCCCCCCAGCTATCCCATCAATACGATTCACCTCTGGACCAGCGGCCCGCACGAAGCCGTCCTCAAAGTTGCCCTCAAGAAATCCGCGCCCCTCCACGGCGAAGCGCTCCAGGAGCGCCTCCGCGCCCGCCTCGCCGCTGAACTCCCCGGCGTCGCCTTCACCTTCGAGCCTGGCGACATCATCGGCCAGGTGATGAGCTTCGGCGCCTCCGCCCCCATTGAGGTTGCTGTCCAGGGCCCCAGCCTCCCCAACAACCGCGCCCACGCCGCCAAAATCAAAACCGAACTCGAAAAGATCCGCTCCCTCCGCGACCTCCAATACGCACAGGCCATGGACTACCCCGTCATGGACGTGAAGATCGACCGCCGTAAAGCCGGCGAGTTCGGCCTCTCCATGTCCCAGGTCGCCAAGTCCATGGTCGCCGCCACCTCGTCCTCGCGCTTCGTCGACCCCAACTACTGGCGCGACCCCGCCTCCGGCAACGCCTTCCAGATCCAGGTCGAGATCCCCTATCAGCGCATGGACTCCGCCGAAGCGCTCAAGGGCATCCCCGTCATGTCGAACGGCGAAGCCCGCCCCCTGCTCGGTGACATCGCCACCGTCAGCGAAGCCAAAGCCATGGGCCTCGTCGAGCGCTACAACATGCAACGCGTCGTCAGCCTCACCGCCAACATTCACGGCACAACATTGAGCGAGGCGGCGGCGGAAGTCGAGCGCGCCATCGCCCGCGCCGGCGATCCGCCCAAGGGTGTCACCGTCAAAGTGCGCGGTCAGATTCCGCCGCTGAAAGAGACCGAAAACAACCTCAAATGGGGCATTGTAAGCGCTTTAATTGCCATTTTTCTGCTCCTAAGTGCGTTCTTTGAGAGCTTCCGCATCGCTTTCGCCGTCATTCTCACCGCCCCCGCCGTCCTCGCCGGAGTCACCATCGCCCTGCTCGCCACCGGCACGACATTCAACGTCCAATCGTTCCTCGGGGCGATCATGGCCACCGGCATCGCGGTGGCTAACTCCATTCTGCTCTGTAGCTTCGCCGAACGCGCCCGCTCCGCCGGCGCCGATCCCGCCACCGCCGCGCTCGAAGCCGGTTCGGGGCGCAAACGCGCGATTCTCATGACCGCCACCGCCATGATCGCCGGTATGTTACCGATGGCATTGGGTTTAGGTGAAGGCGGCGCGCAAACCGCCCCCCTCGGCCGCGCCGTCATCGGCGGCCTCGCCTTCGCCACCGTCGCCACATTGTCAATCCTTCCAGCAATTTACGCCGTCCTCATGCAGGGGGCTAAGAGGAGTTCTCATGAAGTGGAATAGCATTCTCATCGCCGCCTGGTCTCTCGCCGCCTCGGCGCAGAGCGCCAAGATGCCCGCTGAACTCGTTCCTTATCAGAAGGTTACCGTCCGGGCGCGAGTCCCGGGAATCGTCGATAAGGTGCTGGTGGACCGCGGCAGCGCGGTGAAGGAAGGCGACCTCCTCGTCGAACTCTCCGCCCCCGAGATGCAGGCGCAAGTTGCTGAAACAGAAGCAAAAGCCCAGGCAATTGAGGCCCAGAAGGCCGAGGCCGAAGCCAAACTCTCCGCCTTGGTGAGCACGCTGGAGCGCCTGAAGACCGCCTCCGCCACCCCTGGCGCGGTGGCAGCAAACGACTTAGTGCAAGCGCAGAAGCAGGTGGAGTCCGCCCAGGCACTCATCGCCGCCATCGCCAAGAGCGCCGCCGCCGCGCGGGCTCAGGCCAGAGTTCTCAACGAGATGCAGGCGTATCTGAAGATCTCGGCGCCGTTCGCCGGCATCATCACCGAACGGCTGGCGGATCGCGGCGCTTTGGCGAACGGTCCGCTGCTCGAATTGGAGCAGATCCAACGCTTGAGGTTGGTGGTGCAAGTGCCTGAAAGCGAATGGAAAAACGCCGTGCGCGGAGCGCGGGTGGAGTTCACCGTGGCGGCCCACGGCGCAAAAACATTCAGCGGCCAGATTGTTCGCGTGTCGCGCTCCCTCGATGCGAAGACGCGCTCGATGGCGGTGGAAGCCGATGTCGACAACAGCGCGGGGGCGCTGGCGCCGGGCATGTATGCAGAAGCCGTTATCCCTGTGAAACACTAGGAGTTGCATGCGCAAACTCGTGTTCCTCGTCCCCGCCGCGCTGCTGGCGGGCGTCTATTTCTACGCACAACCGGCCGCCCGCACCGCCACCGGCTACGGCGCGAAGGTGCTCTGCTCGAGCGTCTTCGTTTCGGGCCGAACGCTGGAATCCGTTGTCAGCGAAGAACTTGGCCTCGATCACCCGGCGGCGAAACTGCTGCGCTACTCGGTGGACAAGAGCGCCGGCACCGCCTCCGCCTCCATCGCCGGGCTGTTCGAGCGCAAGGCGCTCTATAGACCTGGACTGGGTTGCACGCTCGATTCCGGCGTTTCCATTGAGGAGCTTAGGCTCCAGCAGCACCCGGAGCCAGCAGCCGAACCGCAAGCGGAAGCGGCCGTTGCGCCGAGCCCGATGGACGCGGTGCTGGAGCGCGCTTTCGCCGAGCCGTATCCCAGTAGCCCGTTGAGAACCCGCGCGATCGTGGTGATGCACCGCGGCAGCGTGATCGCCGAACGCTATGCACCCGGCATCACTCAGACGATGCGGCTGCAGGGCTGGTCGATGACGAAGAGCATCACGAACACGCTGATTGGCATTCTGGTGGCGAAGGGCAAGCTGGACCTACACAAGCCGGCGCCGGTGCCGGAGTGGGCGTCGAGCGGCGACCCGCGGCATGTGATTACAACGGATCAATTGATGCGGATGAGCAGCGGGTTGAAGTTTCAGGAGTCGTATACGGACTTGAGAGGCGATGCGACGGTGATGCTGTTCCGTTCTCCGAGCGCGGGGGCGTATGCGGCTTCCCTGCCCTTGGCGTATGCGCCGGATTCGAGGTGGTCGTATTCGAGCGGGACCACAAACATTCTTTCGCGGATTGTTTTGCAGGTTCTGGGCGGGGACGTGAGGGAGTATTGGCGGTTTGCGCGGAAGGAGTTGTTCGACAGGATCGGTGCGCCGAGCGTGGTGATGGAGCCGGGGCCGGATGGAGTGTTTGTGGGTTCTTCGTTCATGTTTGCGACGGCGCGGGATTGGGCGCGGCTGGGGCAGCTGTATCTGAACGACGGCGTTTGGAATGGGGAGCGGATTCTGCCGGAGGGCTGGGTGAAGTACAGCACGACGCCGACGCCCAAAGCGCCGCTGGGCAAGTATGGGGCGCAGCTGTGGCTGAACGCCGGAGAGCCGGGCCACGCGGAGAAGCGGGACTGCCCGCACATGCCGGCGGACGCATTCTTCTTCCACGGCCATGAGGGGCAGCACGTGATGGTGTTTCCGTCGCTGGAGGCGGTGGTGGTGCGGCTGGGGATGACGCAGGGGAAGAAAGACTGGGTGGAGGACGAACAGGTGCCACCGATATTGGCTGCGTTGCCGAAGTAGAGGGGTCAGCGATCGATCAAAGCCCGGAGGGCCTCGAAGTCGAGTTTGGCGAGGAACTCGTCGAAGGCGGCTTCCTTGACCTTGGACGAGGGCACGCGGCGCCAGAAGACGGTCATGAAGTGGACTTTGCCGCGCGTGCCTTGGCCGAAGTAGGCATTGTCGAAGGTCCAAAGGGGCCGGCTGCCGGTGACGCCGCTGAACTGCAGCTCCATGTAGGTGTGGGTACTGGGAGAGCCGGTGACGGCCTGGCTGCGGCGCTCGGCGGGGGACATGGCGTCGATCTGGGCCTGGACTTTGCGCGGAATGCTGTCGGCTTCCTCGCGGGACTTGGCCTGATTGCCGAGGCCCCATTCCAGGCGCTCCTTGAGGCTGGCCTGGTTGCGGGCGTAGACCTCTTCGCGCTGGCTGGGGTTTTTGGGCTTGGCGAGGAGTTCGCGGTCGCGGGCTACGCCTTTCTCGAACTTGGCGGCCTCTTCGAGCTTGGCTTTGCGCCAGAAAGCTGCGTGCACGCGCAGGATCTCTTCGCGGGTGACGGGGCGGATGGGCAGGCGGCCGTCCTTGCTGAGGAAGAGGGTGGTGGTGTTGGTTTCGATCAGGCCTTTGAGCGTGGGCACTCCGCGAAATGGGGGGCCCAGCTCGACAGGCGTCCAGAAGATGGGTTTGCCGTCGGGAAGTTCGTAACCGCTGGGGAGTTCGCCTTGGAGCGACTGGCCCAGCCAGTTGAAATCGACCATGATCCAGGCGTCACTGTTCTCTTCGCCGATGAGGCGGGGCCCCTTGCCGAGGTAGTTGGGGTGGCAGCGGTATTCCATGAAGATCCAGTAGGTGGAGAGGAATGAAAAGAGGCTGCCAAAGCGCTCGCCCTGCGCCCAGCGGGAGTGCCAGACATTGACGCCGCGGGGCGCGGGGTATGCGGCGCGCAGGATGGCGAGCACTTTGTCGCTCTTGGCGAGGAGGGCGGCGCGGTCAGGAGCGGTGAGGCCGGTCTGACCCATGGCGGAGAGGTTGTCCGGCTGTTTCAACCAGCCGCCGGAGACAGCGGCGGCCTGCTCTGGGGTGCAGGCGCCGGGGATGCCTTCCTTGGGCAATTGCCCCCAGAGGGAAGCGGCGCAAAGCACGGCGGCGGCCCAGCGATTCCATTGCATCGTGCGAACGATTCTAACAGGGAAGCGCGGAACTTGAAGCCGTGGAAATCGCCCTAGGCGCGGCGGAGCGCGGCTGGCCGCGGGGCCGCGGGCTATTAACCGGCGGATTACGGCTTAGGGGGAGCCGAAGCGCGGTCCCACGGGAAGGCGAAGGTGGGGCGGTTGGCGTAGCGGGTCATCTGGAAGTCGAGAGCGGCGCCCGTGCCTGGCTCGAGGCGGATGGTGACTAGGGGACTCTGGAGCTTCGTGGTCTGACCGGCGAGGGTGACGGATTGGAAGCTGTGTTCGGCGTAGCCACCGGCCTGAACGATGACTTCACGGGGCTGGATGGGGTTGGTGTTGACGAGGGTCAAGGAGGCGGTATCGGGGCCGAGTTTGGTGACGAGGGCGGCGACGTCTTCGGGGAGGCCGGCGCGGCGGTGCTGGGGGTCGAAGTAGCGGAAGCGGGAGTGGAGGACCCAGATGCGGCCGTTGGAGAAGTAGGCGCCGAGGGTGAGGTTGGCGAGGGCGTTGGTGGTGACGGGGTTGAAGTCGAGGAGGTAGTCGGCGAGGCGGGATTGGGGGGTGGTGCGATCTTCGCGGATCATCTGGACGCGCTGGCGGACGCGGAGGAGGTCGGACTGGAGGGCCTTTTCGGGGAAGTCTGGGATCTTGCCGTCGAGGAAGCCGAGCCAGGGGGCGGTGCGGTCGGATTCGGTGTAGCCGCCGCGGCCGGTGGAGACCTGGTAGGAGGAGGCGATGGGGACGCGGGCGAGGTCGTTGCGGTCCATGGACCAGAAGTAGATTTCGGCGAGACGGTCTGTGTAGAGCTTGTTGGTGTAGTGGTACCACTGGGGCGGGCCATCGAACTTGTAGCCGCGGGGATCACCGTACATTTGGGGCAGGAGGGTCTGGCCGTTTTCGACTTTTTTCTGGGCGTAGAGGAGGTCCATCTGCTTGCGGAGGGTGGCGACGAAGGACTGATCGCCGCTGAGGAGGAGAGCGACGGAGAAGCCGGGCCAGGAGCCGTCGGTGAAGTAGTTGCGGTGGGCGATCTGCTCGAGTTCGCCGTCGAAGATGGTGAAGTTCCAGCCGTAGGTGCCTTTCCACCACTGGCCTTTGTACTGGCTGCCGAGCTTGCCGTCGAGACCGATATTGGAAGGGATCATGCCGCCGGCTTCGGCGGCGCGCTGCTGCCAGGCGCGGGCGTAGTCGAGGGCCCACTGGCGGTACTTTTCGTCGCCGGTGAGCGAGTAGGCGTTGAGGCCGAGGATGGTGGCGGCGAGGTTGAGGAAGTTGTCGCCGGCGGAGTCGAGGTATTCGGCGCAGTGGGCGAGCATCTTCTGGTAGTTGGCCTGGAGGTCGAGCATTTTGCCGCGGCCGGCGGGGTTGTGAAGGAGGTGGAAGGTGCCGGGGACGGGATCGCCAACCCAGTCATAGGTGGTGGCGCGGCGGAGCATGGGGCCCTGGCTGCCGGTCCAGATGCTTTTGAGGATGCGCTTGTCCTTGTCGTAGTTGGGGGCGGAAGGGTCGTCGCCGGTGTACATGGCGGCGAAGCGCTGGATGCGCTGGCGGTAGAGCTGGCTGTTGGGATCGGAGAGGCCGAGGAGGAGGAAGGCGCGCATCCCTTCGCCGGTGTGGAACCAGTCGGATTGGGTGATGAACTCGCGATGGTAGGCGCCGTGGGCGGCGAGCGGGGTGAGCTTGGTGCGGAGTTCGTTGTACTGCTTCCAGTGGCCCTCCTGGGCCTTCTTGTAGAGATCGAGGACGCGATCCGAGCCGCCGAGGGAGTGGAGGAGGGTCCAGTTCCAGAAAGTTTCGATAGCGTCGTCGGGACCGTCGAGGGTGCCCCAGCGGGGGGTGTGGAGGAGATAGCCGCGCTCGTCGACAAACTTGCGGGAAAACTCTTCGGCGGCGAGGGAGTTGTACTTGAGGAGTTCACGTTCGAGCAGCGCCCAGGAGGGGGGCGGCATGGGGGAGGTGACGTGGAGCGCGGTTTGGGCGGGAAGGAGGAGCGCGGCGCAGAGGGCGAGGAGGGTGAGTCGCATGGTCCGGGGATCACGATATCAAGTTGGCGCCGCGGGGGCGACGGGGTGCGGGGTATACTCCAGGCAAAGGAGTTTGCGATGTCACTATCCTCTTCGCGGCGAGGCTTCCTGGGAGCGGGCCTGAGTGTGGCGGCGGCGGGCGCGGCGCCGGCGACTGCGGAAGTTCCGGTGACGTACCGGCTGCTGGGCAAGACGGGGCTGAAGGTGACGCCGCTTTCGTTCGGGTGCATGACCACGTCGGATGCGAGCGTGATCGAGCGGGCGGCGGATGCGGGGATCGTGCATTTCGACACGGCGCGGGCCTATCAGGGCGGCAACAACGAGCGGATGGTGGGGGCGGCGCTGAAGAGCCGCCGCGGGAAGGTGATCATTTCGAGCAAGAGCCAGGGCAGGACGGCGCAGGCGGCGCTGGCGGATCTGGACACGAGTTTGAAAGAGCTGGGGACGGATTACCTGGACATCTGGTACCTGCACGCGAAGAGCGACCCGGCGGAGGTGACCGATGAGCTGCTGGAAGCGCAGCGGGCGGCGAAGAAGGCCGGCAAGATCCGGCTGGCCGGGGTGAGCACGCACTTCAACATGGACCGCATGCTGAAGCACCTGGCGGAGCGCGGGCAGACGGACGTGGCGCTGACGACGTACAACTTTGCGATGCGATCCGTGGCGGCGGACAAGAACAGGGATACGAGCGCGCCGCGGACAGACATGACGGCGGCGATCCAGGCGGCGCGGAAGGCCGGGCTGGGCATTGTGGCGATGAAGACGATGGCGGGCGGGACGGTGCGGGTGGCGAGAGGGGACAGGCTGTACGGAGCGGAGCCGCGGGCGCTGGCCCAGGAGTTGGGCAAGCCGGGAGTGCCTTTGGCGGCCTTGAAGTGGGCGCTGAAGAACGAGTCTGTGGACACGGCGATCGTCTGCATGACGGACCACGACCAGCTGCAGGAGAATCTGCGGGCGATGGCGGAGCCGTTCACGGGGCGAGACGAAGCGCTGCTGGCGGCGCAGACGGCGCGCATGGAGGGCGTGTATTGCAAGATGTGCGGAGCGTGCAAGGGGGTATGCGCGAAGGGCGTACCGGTGCCTGACGTGCTGCGGATTCTGACCTATGCCGAGGGGTACGGGCAGTTTGCGCTGGCGCGCGAGCGGTATCTGGAGCTGCCGGAGGCGGCGAGGGCGGTGCGGTGCGGGGATTGCGGCGCCTGTTCGGTCGAGTGCGCACATCGCGTGCGCGTGCGGGAGAGAGTGGGACGGGCGCAGGAGATGCTGGGGTAGCCGGAAGAGCCGGGAGCCGGACGCGGCGGTGCGGGGCAGATGCGGCGGGGCGCCTCGCTCACGGGGCGGCCAGGGTGGTTCCAACTTCGATATAGTGACAATCCGAGGCTTCTTCGAGGAGGTATTACTATGCGAGTGTCTATCGGTTCGTGGGCATACACCATCGGTCCGTACGCATCTCATCCGATTCCCTTTGACACCGTCTGTCAACGGCTGAAAGAGCTGGGCTTCGACGGTGTAGAGCTGGGGGCATTCCCTCCGCACCCGAACCCGGGCAACCCCAACGGGCCGGACACGGATTGGCCGGGCGCGATGCCGGACCAGGCGCAGCGGGCGGAGTTGAAGGCGAAGATGGCGGGGGTAGGGCTCGGGTTCAGCGGCATGGCGGCGAACCTGTGGGGCGAGAAGCTGATCAACACGGACGATCAGAGCAAGTACATTGCGGAGTTTCAGAAGAACTCCGAGTTTGCGAAGGAAGTGGGGATCCAGGGCATCCGCGTGGACTGCGTGCAGCCGCCGACGATTCTGCGGGAGATCGACTACGCAACGGCGATGGGCCGGGTGGTGAAGACCTGGCAGAAGTGCGCTGATATCGCGGCGGGCAACGGACAGTACGTGACCTGGGAGTTCGAGCCGGGTTTTGCGTTCAACAAGCCGTCGGACGTGGTGCGGATTCACGACGCGGTGAACCGCGAGAACTTCGGGCTGCAGTACGACACCTGTCACGGGCAGATGGTGGGGGTGAACGGGGCGCGGCAAGAAGGGGAGAAAGAGACGTTCGCGACACAGCTGGAGTTCCTGAAGCTGTTGGACGGGCGGATCAACCACATCCACCTGATCGACAGCGACAACAGCTGCCACAAGGACGCCAACGGGGCCGATGAGACTTCGGCGCATCCGCCGTTCGGCAAGGGTGTGATCGATTTCGACGAGTTGTTCCCCGCCCTGTTGAAAGCGGCGCGGCTGCCGCACGACTGGATCACGATCGACCTGTGCTTCTGGCCGGACGCCTGGGCGGCGACGGAGACGTGCAAGAAGCGGGTGAGCGAATTGATTGGGAGGTATGCGCAATGAAAGAGCTGAGAGTGGGATTAATCGGCTGCGGCTTCATGGGCCGCACGCACTCCAATGCGCACCGGCGCGTGAACAACTTCTTCCAACTGGGGAGGAAGAGCGTGCTGAAGGCGATCTGCGACACGAACGCGGAGAAGGCGCAGGCGTTTGCGGACACGTGGGGCTACGAGCGCGTGGAGACGGACTGGCGGAAGCTGATGGAGGCCGACGACATCGACGCGGTGGACATCTGCACGCCGAACTTCGCGCACGCCGAGATCGCGATAGCGGCGGCGAAGGCGGGCAAGATTGTGATCTGCGAGAAGCCGCTGGCGCGGACGGTGGCCGAAGCCGAGCCGATGGTGGCGGCGGTGGAGGCGGCCGGGGTGCCGAACCTGGTGAGCTTCAACTACCGGCGGGTGCCGGCGATCACGCTGGCCAAGCAGCTGATCGACGAAGGGCGGCTGGGCAAGATCTACCACTTCAGGGCGAACTTCCTGCAGGACTGGACGATTTC
>JACQZS010000039.1 GCA_016213725.1 Acidobacteriota bacterium
CAAATCCCCCCACGTGATCCGCCCCTCCGGCGACGCTGCCGTCGCCTCCACGATCACCAGCCCCGCTCCTCCCCGGGCCAGCCCCGCGTAGTGCGCCCCGTGCCATTCGTTTACCGCCCCGTCCCCGTCCGCCATGTACTGGCACATCGGCGAAACCACCACCCGGTTCCGCAATTTCACACCCTTCAGTTCATAAGAATCGAATAAGCTCGGCAAGGAAGATTACCTCTTCCACCAGCCTAGCTTTTCTCCCGCGCCGGCATGGCGGACTCACACTACAGAAACGCCGGACCCGCCTCGCTGAAGTTCTTCAAATTCGGAAAAACCTGCGCCAGTTTCTCGTCCGGCACCCCGAACCATCGCGCCAGCGTCGAGCCGTACTGCTCCAACGATGTCGTCGGAATCCACACCCCCCGGTTGTTCGCATCGTCAGGCCCGTTCACCGCCAGCGTCGGGAACTTGCCATACAAATCGCCCCCCTTCACCGCATCCCCCATAATCAGGTGGTGGCTGCCCCACGCGTGGTCCGTCCCCAGCGTCGCGCCCCCGCTCGGCTGGAATGTCCGCCCGAAATCGGACTCCGTGAACGTCACTACGTTCCCGCTCACGCCCATCTCCACCGTCGCTTCATGGAACGCCCGCATCGCCTGGCTCACCGCCGCCAGCCCGCTGGCCTGGTCGATCAATTCCCGGTCGTGCGTATCGAAGCCGCCCAGTGATGCGAAGAAGATCTGCCGGCTTGCTCCCAGCGCTCCGCGCACCTGGATGATCCGCGCGATCTGCTGCATCTGCTGCCCCAGCGACGTCGCCGGGAACACCGTTTTTAGCGCCGCGCTCCCCGCCAGCGCGTCGTTCAGGATCCCCGCCTGCTCCAACCCCATCGAAGCGATCGCGTTCGCCGACTTCACCAGTTCCAGCCCGCCGCTATACTCCATCAACCGCTTCACAGCCTCCATCCGCGCGGCGCCCGCCGCCGTCGTCCCAAAGCCCTGCAGCCCCAGCGCCTGCCCCGGCGTCACCGTCGCTGCGTTCGTCTTCGCTCCCTCCGCAAACAACACGTTCCCGCTCATCGATACCAGCATCGGCAGCTTGCCCGTGTGGCACTCCGCCATCGCGTCCGCCATTCGACCGCCCCAACCCGTCGCGCTGAACCCCTGCGCCGCCGCCGTCTGCCACGCCGTCTGCTGGTCCAGGTGCGAAAACAGGTTCGACGGCAGATCCCCCGTCTTCTGCTGGTACGTCGCCCGCGTCAGCGGCTCCACCAGCGTCCCCGTGTTCGCCAGCACCGCCACGTTCCCCTTCTTCGTATACAGCTCCGCCATCTCCTTCAGGCTCGGATGCAGCCCGTAGGTGTCCCCCTTCTGTGTCTGGATCAACTCCAGCGTCTCCTGCCCCAGCGCCAGCCCGCCGCGCACCCTGGCGTAACTCTGGTACGAGTTGTCCGGATTCGTCGCCGGCGTCGTCACCGGCACCACCAGGTTGTTCCCGTCGTTGCCCCCGAACAGAAACACGCACACCAGCGCCCGGTAGTCGTTCGCGCACGCCGCCAGCGCACTCATCTGCGTCAATCGACCCGCCACGCTCCACGCGCCCGCCACCGGCAGCGCCCGCGCCGCCATCTTCATCAGCTCTCGTCTCGTCTGCTTCATCTTAGTGCTCCACCGTGTAATAAGAGGACGAAAGCGCCACATACAACCCCGCCTTCGCCCGCGCCAGCAGCACCGCCGGTGACGTCCCCGTCACTGCGTTCATCGCGTTCCGCATCTCCGTGTTCACCTCCACCGGCATCTTCCCGTGGAAGAACCGAGCGTTCACTTCGTCGGCCAGAGCCTGCGGCTCGCCCGCCAGGCTGGCCAGCGGCGTGAAATCGATCACCGCCCCCAGCCCCATGCTTCCGTACACCATCGTGTTCACCAGGTTCATCCGCGCCATCGCAGCCGACGGAGAATGCAGCTGGAACTCCGGCCCGCCCAGCGCCGCCCCGCCCGTGAATTGCGCCGGAATCTCGTAGCCCGGCGCAAAGTAACTGAACACCGACGGCGGAGCGAAAATCGTCTGCCCCAACCCCGCCCCCAGCCCCGTCAGCCGGTTCGTGTCGTTCACCATCGCCCCCAGCCCGCGCAGAATCCCGGCGATCAACACCACCGGCTCTTTCAGCTTGCCGTCCGTCGCCCCCGGCGTCGTCTCCTCATCCCCGGCGCGCGCCTCTTCATCCATCAGAATCGCCCGCACCACTGCCGCCAGATCCCCCCGCACCCCCTTCCCGTTGTCGTTGAACGCCCCCGCTACCCGCCTCACGTACGCCGGGCTCGGATCGCTCTTCACCAGCCGCTGGATCAGTTGCCGGCCGATGAACGGCCCCACGTTCGGAGACTCGAACACGTTGTCCAGCGCGTCTTTCAGATCCTTCGCCGCCGTCTGCCCCGCCGGCAGCACCCGCCCGCTCAGCAGCGTCTTGCTCGTGGTGTCGTGGTTGCTCTCCATCGCCTCCATCGGCCCTGCGAAATACGCCGGATTGTGCATCCTCAGCACTGCCCCCGGTTTCGTCGGATACGTCCAGCCCGTAAACACCTTCGCGAAATTCTGGATCGTCGTCTGGTCGTAGGTCGGAATCGGGTTTCCCGCCCCGTCCAATATCATCTTCCCGTCCTGGTCCATCCTCACCAGGCCGATCGAAAACAACTGCAGCAGCTCTCGCGCGTAATTCTCATTCGCCCGCGTCCCCAGCGCCGCATTCGCCTTGTCGTTGTTGCGCATGTCCAGGTACTCGCCCATCGTCGGGCTCAACGTCACGTCCTCCATCAACTTCCGGAAGTTCGCAAACGCGTCCTGCTGCAGAATCCTCAGATACGGCACCAGTTGCGTCGACGTGTTCTCCGTCACCGCCGACACCACCAGGATCTCCCCCAACGCCAGCGCTACCCGCTGCCTGAGTTGATCCTCGCCGTGTACCGCATTCGTGAAGAAACGCGCCTGCACCAGCCCCACTCCAAAAGGTGTCGTCTCCGGATCCGGATGCGGCGAAACCGGCGCCGTCAACTGCTCGTCGAGATAGCCTCTCAGCCCTACGCACTGCACGTGCCGGACCGTCACCGCGTTCGCGCCGAACGCCGCCTGCTGCAGGAATCGCGCCGCTGTCCCCGCCGTCGCCACCGGGTTCTCGCACGCCTCCCCTCCCACACGCACTCCCGCCACTCCCGCCGATACCACGCCGCCCGGCGCCGGATTCCTGACCGCCACCGTCAGCCTCTGCCCCTTCTGCGCCGCCGTCGCCTGCCCCTTCGCCAGCAACAGCATGTCCGACACATACTCCGTCGCCAACGCTTTGCCGTCTACCAGCACCACCGCCCCGTCGACAAACCCGCTGCCGCTCACGTTCAGTGTGAACGGGCCCGGCTCTACGCTCGCCGGCGCCACCGTACTCACCGCCGGATACGGGTTCTGCAGCGTCACCACCGCCGTCGCCTTCACCGCCGGCGCCGCCACGCTCGCCGCCGTCACCAGCACCCAGTTCATGCTTGGCATCGCCGCCGGGGGCGAATACCTCCCCCCTGCCGTAATGCTCCCCGCTGCGCCCTGCGCCCCTTCCGGAAGCGCTACTGTCCACGCCACCGCCGTGTTGGTCACTCCCGTGACCCGCGCCGAAAACTGCAAATACGTCCCCAGGTGGACCGCCGCCACGCCCGGAGTCACCACCACGGTCTGCGCCTGCACCGCCATCCACGCGGCCGCCGACAACACTACTGCTCTGATTCCTTTGCTGATGCCCATGCTTGCCTGCCCTCTGCTCTGATCCCTAGTCTGACGGCGGCTCGCTCCTCAATGCCATGGGGAGAATCACCGCCTCTGCCCTCAGAATTGCATCACGTCCCAAAAGACGAGCAGCGCAGGCAGCAGGTTTACACGAATCTTCGCTGGCTCTCTTAAGGTAGTCTCTTCAACAGCCACCGCAGCGCCGCCGCCATCGCCGCCCCGTACCGCTCTGCATCCCGCACATGGAAGATCCACCTCTGCCGCGCCTTCGCGTCTGCCTCCCACTCCGTCACCCCGTTCGCTCCGCACTTCACCCGGATCGGGTCGAATGTGAACACCGGCTCCTTCGTCGCCCCCAGCGCCACAATCTCGCCTTCGCGCGTCACCGTCTTGCCCGCCGTATGCAGAAACCCCGCCGTGCACCACATCGCCCGCAACGTCGGTCCCAGCGCCGCCACCTGCCCGGCATCCACCGGAGCGTCCATCCCCCGCAGCCAGTTCCACGCCCCCGCGCTCTCCACCTCTCCCTTCTTCGCCGCCTGCCCGTGCCGGTACATCATCAGGAAATAGTTCTGCACGCGCTGCGACAGCGCCGGCAGCACGTCCGCATGCCGGAAGCTGTAATAAGTCCCCCACTGGCCCACCCGGAAAGGCCCCTTGGCGTGCTCGAAACACGGCATCCAGTACAGCGGGCACGGCAGCTCGAACATCGCCGCGTAACTCGCCGGATCCAGCTTTACGTTGTACTCGAGATCCGCCGCCTTCGCCCGGTCCTGCGTCCCCGACCCCGCATTCAAATAAACCCCCGCGCACTTCTCCGCAAACAGCCGCGGCTCCATCTTCGCCGCCGCCGCCACGTCCCGCGAACTCCCCACCACGTGGATCACCACCCGCCTCTTCGATCCCCGCAGCACCTCGTGCAAACTCCGCGCTCCGCTCAACGCCGCGCCCTGCGCCCCCGCCGGCGCACCGGTCCACACCGGCACCGCCTTCCCCGTCAGGTAGTTCATCTGCGCCACCGCCATCACGTCCGGATCCTTCGCCTTCCCCTTCGGTGGATAGTCGATCATCACCCCGCGCAGATCCACGTCCCCCCCATGCGCCAGCGCGAACAAACTAGCCAGGTCCCAATGATCGTCCGGATCCTCGTGCGGCCGGTACAGGTCCGTCACATGCACCACCGGCACCCCGCCCGCGGCGCGCTCCGCCGCTCCCACACCCCGCATCCCCAGCGCCATGCCCGCGCCGAAAAGAAATCTTCGTCTCGATCCCATGGGCTTCACTCCATCCAATTCTCCGCGTGCCGTGCCGGCCGCGGGCACCGTCAGATCCTCACCGCGCCGTCATCGAATACGGCCGCTCCTTCTCTCCCGCCCCCCACTTCTTGTTCGGCGCCTCCACCATCACAAACTTCAACTCCCCGCCCGCCACAATCTCCTCGTGCCGCACATAACTTCTCGAAATCTCCTTCCCGTTCAGCAGCACCTTCCCCACGTACTTCCTTCCATCGCTCATCCCCTCCGCCGCCACGCGGAACACCTTCCCGTTCGGCAGCCGCAGCACCGCCTCATCCACAAAGGGACGCCCCAGCACATACTCGTTCGACCCCGGCGCCACCGGATAGAACCCCAGCGACGTGAACACCAGCCACGCCGACATCTGCCCCAGATCGTCGTTCCCCACCAGCCCTTCCGGCGCAGGCTTGTACTGGCTCTCCATGATCTGCTTCAACCGCTCCTGCGTCCGCCACGGCTGCCCTGCGTAGTTGTACAGGTACGCCATGTGATGGCTCGGCTCGTTGCCGTGAATGTACTGCCCGATCATTCCCGAAATGTCCTCCACGTGCGCGTAGTCCTTCGGGTCCACCTTCGCGTCGAACGTCGCATCCAGCCGCGCCACCAGCTTCTCATCCCCTCCCAGCAGCGCAATCAACCCCGCTTCGTCCTGCGGCTGATAACACGAATACTGCCAGGCATTCCCCTCCGTGAAACCGCTATCCTTCCCCGCCTTCCCCGGATCGAAAGGCTCCACAAACGCCCCGTCCGAATTTCGCGGCCGCACGAATCCCGCCTTCGCATCGAACGTGTTCCGCCAATACCCCGCCCGCTTCTCAAACTCCGCCGCCACCTCCATCCGCCCCATCGCCCGCGCCATCCGCGCGATCGTCCAATCGTCGTAGGCATACTCCACCGTCTTCGATGCCGCCTCCGGATCTTTGTCCATCGGAACGAACCCCAGCTTCATGTACTCCGCCAGGTGCCCGTACGGCCCGTACTTCGCGCTCGCCACCATCGCCTTCAGCGCCGCATCCGCGTCATAGCCCCGAATCCCCTTCAGATACGCATCCGCAATCACCGGCACCGCGTGATACCCGATCATGCACCACGTCTCCATCCCCTGGAACTGCCATACCGGCAGAATCCCGAACGGGCTGTGCCGCTGCGACGCCACGAGCGACCGCACCACGTCGTTCGTCCTCGCCTCCGGCTGGATCAGCGTCAGCAGCGGATGCTCCGCCCGGTACGTATCCCACAACGAAAAGGTCGAAACGAACGAGAACCCGCTCGCCGTGTGCACCTGGTTGTCCGGCCCCCGGTACCTTCCATCCACGTCCATCGCCACGCTCGGAGCCATCAGCGTGTGATACAGCCCCGTGTAGAAATTCTTCAGCGTGCTCTCTGCGCCCTTCGCTTCCACCGTCGACAGCGCCTTCTCCCACGCCGCCTGCGCCGCCGCCTTCACTCCATCGAAATCGAACCCCGGCACTTCGGCGTTCAAGTTCCCAATCGCCCCATCCTCACTCACCGTCGACAACCCCACCTTCACCACCACCGGACCCTTCACCGCCCCAAACTCGAACACCCCCACCAATCCACGCCCCTCGATCGAATCCGTATCCGCCGGCCCCGTCCCCGGCGACTTGAACCCCTTGTACTCCAGCGGCTCTTCCCGGTTCATCAACTCGCGCTTGGCCAACGGAACCGAAAACCTCATCGCAAAATACAACTGCCGCCCTGGAGCCCAGCCCCGTGTCTCCCGCATCCCCGTCACCGTCCCATCGGCCCGCACGCGCACCCTCGACCACAAAACTTTCCCCGGATAGTTATAGATCGACGAACGCAGGTCCAACAACAACCGCGCCGGCGCGCCCGTCGGAAACGCATACCGGTGCACGCCCACCCGCGCCGTCGCCGTCAGCTCCGCCCGGATCTTCGCATCCTCCAGCGTCACCGCGTAGTAGCCCGGCTGCGCCACCTCCGTCCCATGGCTGAACCTCGAACCATACCCCGACCCCGGCTTCTCCGCCTGCTGCGGATCCAGCTTCAGCTCGCCCACCTGCGGAACCACAAGAAAGTCCCCCAAATCCGAATGCCCCGCCCCCGAAAAGTGCGTATGCGAAAACCCCAGCATCGTCGTGTCTTCGTGCCGGTACCCCGCCGCCCACTTGTAGCTCTGCTTGAAGAACCGCACCTGCGTATCCGGGCTCAACTGCACCATCCCGAAAGGCACCACCGCCCCGGGAAACGTATGCCCGTCTTCTCCGGTCCCAATGAACGGATCCACTGATCGATACGCAACGCTAAGCTTGGCAGCAGGCTGGGCAGCAGCCGCCGTAGCGGCCACAATGAGGAAAAGAGTAATAAGTCTCACGGCGATCCCCCCAACGTATCGCATTTCAGAGCGCTCACTCCCCAATCCGCTATTCGCGCCTCAACACATTCCCCGCCTCCGCCACCGCCCCCTTCGCCTCCTCCCGCACATCAAAGGCCCTCTCCGCCTTCCGCAAATCGCTCCCCACCACCGCAATCCCCTTGCTCTTCCCCCCGCTCACACGCAGAAAGCTCTTCCCCTCCACCGCCCGCAAGCCCCGCAACAGCGCCTCCCCCACATCGTTCAACCACATCGCCGGCTCCTCCCCCGCCGCCCTCTCCATCCCAAACCCATCCACCGTCAAATCCCGCACATCGTCCAGCACCATCGCCGGCCGCAAATCCTCCCTCTCCCAATGCGTCCGCACATTGCTCAACGTCAACCCCTCCACGTGCCGCCCATACAGCCCATACGCCGGCAGTTGCCCGAACATCCGCCCCTCCGGATACTTCTGCGGAAATTCCGGCACATCCAATCCCCGCGGCTCGCGATTGCCCCCGCTCATCCCCAACCTCACATTACTCAGCGTCACCCGCTTCACCGCATACCCCGGCAGCCCCGTCACCGACGACGTCATCGAACAATCGCGCGCCACCACATTCTCAATCGAAACATTCTCAATCGACCCCGGCGCCGCCGGCTCCAGCCCGCGCCCCCGGTTCCCCAGCCGCACAAAGATCGGCGCCTCAACACCATGCATCTCGATATTCGAAATCACCACGCCGTCGATATTCGACCCGTCCACCGACTCCAGCGAAATCCCCGAATTCGGCCGCCGCCCATTTACCCTCGGCCCCATCGTCACATTGCTCACCGCCACATGCCGGAAATCGCCCGAAGACTCCGTCCCGAACTTGAAGCAGCTCGCATCTGTCCTCAATACGCAATTCGTCACCACCAAATGCTCCACCGGCCGCCGCCGCTCCATCCCCATCGACGGGCTCGCCTTCGGGCAGATCGCATCGTCGTGCGCGTCCACATAGCAGTTCGCAATCCGCACGTGGCTCGACGCGTCCGGATCGATCCCGTCGGCATAGCTGTTCAGCACCGTCACCCCGTCGATATCCGCATAATCCACGCCCCACAGGCTGATCGAGTAATTCGGCGAATTCTGCACCGTGATCCCGCGAATCGCCACATACTGGCACAGCTTCATCGCCACCGTCTTCGGCCCGCCCCGCTTCGTCCGGTTCCCGTCAATCGCGCCCTCCCCCACAATCGCCACATGATGCACGTTCTCCGCCGCCACTAGCGCGTAGTGGAAATACGTCGTCTCCTTGTCCGAAACCGACTGGAACGGCAGCGTCTCGTAAGGATCGTAGTCGCCCTCGTCCGGGCTCCCCAGAATCACGGCCCCGTTCTCCAGGTGCAGCGTCACGTTGCTCCGCAGATGAATCGTCCCGCTCAGGTACTGCCCTGCCCCCACCACCACCGTCCCGCCCCCGGCCTGCCCCGCCGCGTCCAGCGCCTTCTGGATCGCCGCCGTGTCTTTCGTCAACCCGTCGCCCTTCGCCCCAAAGCTCCGCACGTCATAGCTCGCCCCCACCAGCGGCAGAGCCGCCATGAGTACGCTCGCCGTCATCCCAAGCATCTTCATCTGCCGTCCCTCCTCAGCCGTCTCGGATTCTAAGCCCTCTGCCCCATCCCTTGCATCCCCATCCATCTCTTTGACACCATCTCTTCGACACTACGGTCCGCCCCCGGAGCCATCTCATGCGTCTTTTGCTACTCGCCCTCATCGCCGCCGCCCCGCTCATTTCGCAGGCCCCCGAAAACGTCTACCGCACAGACCTCATCGCCTACCCCGACGCCTGGGCTTACCAGCTCCGCGAAACCACCATCATCCTCACCACCGACGAGGAACTCGAAATCCTCGCCCGCGATCCCGACCGCGTCCTCAACCTCTCCACCGGCCTCACCCCCAACCTCCGCTCCCTCCGCCAGATCTGCGAACAATCCCAGGCCCGCGGCATTCGCACCCTCAAGCTCTCCTTCGACCAGTTCTTCAAGCAATACCGCCCCGGCCAGGACACCCCCCGCCGCCTCACCCCGGACACCGAAGAGTACATCCGCCACATTGCCGCCATCAGCCGCTTCGCCGAAAAATACGGCCTCGGCCTCGAACTCAGCCTCCTCACCCCCCTCGAAGTCGGCCCCGCCTACGCTCAATCCACCGGCGAATCCGGCCAGTGGGTCCAATACCGCAAAGGCCTCCGCGATCCCCAAACCGGCGCCTTCCACGTCGACCTCTGGCGCCAGCTCCGCTGGGTCAACAACAAAGGCCCCGTCGATCTCCAGGCCACCGGAGTCCGCGTCTTCGCCTTCCGCGAAAGGTCCATCCGCGGCACCCCTTACCGCGCCGTCAATCCCAACGACATCGTCGAACTCACCGCCAACCTCCAGGTCGAAACCTACCCCAACCTCACCGTCAAGAGCGGCGACTACCGCGCCCAGCGCATCGCCGTCCACGCGTCTTCTTCTCAGGCATCAAACGGCCCCGAAGCCCCCGGCCTCGACCGCGTCCTCGTCGTCCAGCAATACCGCACCCCGGAGATGGACTACTTCAGCCCCAAAGCCCTCCCCTTCCTCCAATCCCTCATCGATCGCTACGCCGCCGCCCAAGTCAACCTCAACGGACTCTACTCCGACGAAATGCACATCCAGGGCGATTGGGTCTATTTCAACCACCACGACAACGGCCAGTTCACCCTCCGCTACCTCACCCCCCACCTCGCCGAAAAATACGCCGCCCTCTACGGCCCCGAATACAAGGACTTCCTGAAGTACCTCGTCTACTTCACCTACGGCCAGGAAGACACCGCCTCCGATCTCACCGCCCGCCAGGGCATCTCCCACGTCTTCGGCGACTCCCCCGAAGAGATCCGCCGCACCGCTCTCTTCCGCGCCCGCTACTACCACCTCCTTCAGGACTCCGTCGTCGATCTCTTCACCGCCGCCCGCCACTACGCCGAAAAGAAGTTCGGCCACCGCCTCGACTCCCGCTACCACGCCACCTGGGCCCAAAGCCCCACCATCGACTACTGGGATACCGGCCGCCAGAACCGCAACCAGTCCATGTACGAATACACCGCCAACTTCCTCTGGTCCAACACCGTCCACCAGGCCGCCACCGCCTGCTACGACTACTTCAAGTGGGGCGACTTCCTCACCGGCAACGGCAACGACCACGCCGAAGGCGGCTGGCTCGACCGCAACTACTACGGCCTCGCCCTCGGCGCCTCCACCGGCTCCATCAACGAAGTCCCCTACTCCTACGCCGCCCACTGGGGCATGCCCGCCGAAGTCAACTCGCGCCGCACCGCCCTCGTCTCCGCCTACGGCGCCGGCGGCCCCGCTTACTACAGCACCGTCCAGAACACCGAACACCGCGATGTCTCCGTCCTCATGCTCTACCCCATCGACCTCGTCGCCGTCGAAGAACGCTTCGGCAGTTGGATGACCCAGTACGGCTACTCGAACTCCATCACAGCCGCCAAGCTCCTCGAGATGGCCCACCTCCGCAATGGAGCCCTCGAAATCGCCAACCGCCGCTATACCACCTTGATCGCCACTTACGAACCCTTCCCATCGACGAAACTCCTCGCCCTCATGCGCGACTTCAGCTCCGCCGGCGGCCGCCTCATCTGGTCCGGACCGCCCCCCCTCCTCACCGCCGAAGGCACCGACGCCCGCCAGCCCTGGCAGGACCTCTTCGCGGCCGACTACACTCCCGCTCCCGCCGAAGGCCTCGTCGCCCCCGGCATGCAAATCACATTCTCTGGTCCCCTCGCCAAAGTCCAGCCCCAAATCATCCTCACCGATCTCCTCCCCGATCACATCTACCCCGTCACCCCGCGCCCCGGCGCCACCGCCGTCGCCCATGCCAAGAACTGGACCCTCGGTACCCACCGCGCCCTCCCCAACGGCGGTTCCGCCACCTACCTCGGCTACCGCCCCCGAGACGATCAATCCCGCAGCCTCGGCTACGAAACCCGCAACTGGTACGAAGTCCTCGACGCCCTCGGAGCCTACCCCGGCGCCGGCAACACCGAACGCATCTCTCGCACCACCAACTTCCTCGCCACCCGTTTCCCCAACGGAGCCGTCGCCATCGCCCCGCATCTCCGCCTGATGGAGGAGACCTGGCCCGGCGGCTTCTCCCGCGATCCCAAAACCGACGCCCAGGCCATGCAGCAAAACCCGCCCCCGCCCGACACCCTGAGCCTTACCAACTTCCACATCAACGGCCATACCGTCACCTACCAAGGCGCCGGGGCCCTCTCGTTCCTCACCAACACCCAAGGCCAACTCATCGCCGTAGCCGGCCGTAACGCAAAGGAAATCACCCTCGACGGCCGCCGCACCGTCTTCGCCGATCAGCCACTCGAAGAATTCGGCTGGGTTCCCGTCGCCCAAACCCGCCGAGTCCCCAACGGAGCCGTAGCCCAAATCTGGGCGAAAGGCCAGGGCACCGTCCGCATCCCCGCCGCCGTCCTCCCCCCCAACGCCACTCTCATCGTCGAAGGCGCAAAACCCGGCAGCCGCGGAGCCATAGTCCCCGCAAAATCCGAAGCCGGAGCCGTCGTCTTCACCCTAACCCCCGGCCTCTCCGGCCGCTGGATCTACGTCCTCCCCAGGTGATCGAAGGGACAGTCGCCCGTGCCCCCACTTGGACACAGCGTGGCTGTCCCGCCTCTCGCCAGACCCTGCTACCCTGAAGAGCACTATGCTGGGAATCACTCCTTACCTCGGTTTCAAAGGCAACTGCCGCGAAGCGATCGCCTTCTACCAGTCGGCGATCGGCGCGGAACTCACATTCCTCCAGACCTTCGGCGAATCCCCCATGCCCGAGATGGGCCCCGCCGCCAATATTATGCACGCCGACCTCAAAATCGGCGATTCGCACATCATGATGAGCGACGACATGCGCCCCGACACACCCGCCGCCGGCGGTAATATCAGCCTCGCCTTGCGCCTCGACGACACCGCAAAAGCCGCCCAGCACTTCGACAACCTCGCCCAGGGCGGCGCCGTCCTCATGCCCCTCGCCAAAACCTACTGGGCCGAGTCCTTCGGCATGCTCAAGGACAAATTCGGCATCACCTGGATGGTTAACTGCGAGACCCGTTAACCGCCCACTGCGCCCACCGCTCCCACTCAACCTGATCGTTTCGGAAAAGCCCGGCTTCCCCCTCACTTCTCGTATGGGAACACGCGCTTCCAGTCCGTCTTCATGTCCACCACCGTCCAGCCCTTCGCGGTTCCCTCATCGAGGGCCTGGTTCAACGTACCGACATGCGATGCCCGGTCGTACGACCATTCCCGCTGCGCATCGGTGTGGTGGACAATCCCCATGAATCGCAGACCGCTCCCGGCAGCGGTCCACTCCAGCATCTGCTGGTCGCCGTCGGAGTTGCCAAATGCGAGCCGCGGCCGCCGCCCGATGTGGTGCTGGATCGCGGCCGGCTTCCCCGCCTTGTCGTCAATGAAGTTCAGCTCCGGCAGCCGCACGATCACCGCCTTCCCGTTGCGCAGCTCGAACTTCGTCTTGATGCTGCTGCCGATCACCTGCTCCGGCGGTATCCCGTATACCCGCTCCGCCCACGGCCGCATGAATTCTATCCCGCCGCCGGAAACGATGTACGTCCTATAACCATTCGCGCGCAGGTACGCCAGCAGCTCGAGCATCGGTTGATACACCATCTCCGTGTACAACTTCCCGGTCTTCGGGTGCCGGGCCGTCGCGATCCACTGCGTCACGATCTTCTCGAACTCCTCGCTCGTCATGCCCGCGTGCGTCGCCATCGCCATCTCGAGCAACGCTTTCTCGCCGCCCGCCAGCGCGCCTTTCACATCGTTCTTCAGCACCGCCGAAAAAGGAGCCTTGTTCGCCCATTCCGGGTGCTGCGGCGCCAACGCCCGGATCCGGTCAAATATGAAGAACGCCTGAAAATACATCGGCTGTTCCGCCCACAGCGTGCCGTCGTTATCGAACGTCGCAATGCGCTCGGCCGCCGGCACGAATTCCGCGGAACCCGCCTTCGTCGTTCTCTCCACAAAATTGACAATCGCCTTCTTCCTCGCCGTGTCGTTCCACGACGGCAATGGATCGGCGCCCTGAGCCACTGTGCTCACTCCAACTCCCAAGGCCATGGCGGTTGTCAGCAGCGCGCGAGTCTTGGTCTTGTTCAACATACGATCAGATCTCCTCCTCGGCCTCCCGGCCGGTCGCATCCTTCACTGGACTACCGCCTTGCTCGGCATCGTGCTTCGTCGGGCCAGACCGATGATGAGTCCGCACCTCATCGGCCGAAACGCGCGCCGGTGGCACGCACCACGGCTCGCGCTTAGAAACAAATTACTGGTTCCCTGCCATCGACGCAATCAGGCCCTGGATCTCATTGAAATGGAACTGGCTCGGCGTCTGGCTCGGCGGCGGCTCCTTCCCGCCCGTCGCGCAGTGGGCCGCCCGGCTCGTGAACTGGCCTCCCCTCACCGCCCCCCTCACACAGCAGACGCCAACCCAGGCAGAATGGAGTCTATGACCAAAGCGGCTGGATCTTGCGCACTCATCGCGGCCCTCTTCGTCTGCGGCTGCCAGAGGAAAGCGGACGTTCCGCACAAAACGACTTCCAGCGCCTCCTCTGCCGCGGGCTCCTCCGAGTGCAAAACCTGCCACCCCGCCTTCTACAAGAAGTGGGCCACCTCCCACCACGGCCTCGCCATGCAGCCCTATACCGCCGCCTTCGCAAAAGCCGCTCTCTCACCCCAAACCGAGGGCATCAAGGTCCAGAATGCCGTCTACCGCGCCTTCCTGGAGCAAGGCGCCGGCTACATGGAAGAGCGCACCTCCGCCGGCACAAAGCGCCTTCAGATCGCTCATGTCATGGGCGGCAAGAACACTTACTACCTCCTCACCCCGCTCGAACGCGGCCGGCTCCAGGTCCTGCCCCTCGCCTACGACGTCAACACCAAACGCTGGTACGACATGGCTGCCAGCGGCGTCCGCATGCACGCCGAAGGCCCCATGGACCGGCCTGTCTCCTGGATGGATCCCGGCTACACCTTCAACACCTCCTGCTATAGCTGCCACGTCAGCCAGCTCCAGGTAAACTACAATCTCGCCTCCGATACCTACAACACCACCTGGCGGGAACCCGGCATCAGTTGCGAGGTCTGCCATGGGGACGCCGGGGAGCACGTCGCCCTCTACAAGCGGGACCTCCAGGCCAAACACACCGACATGAAGATCATCCGCACTACGCAGATGTCCACCGCCCAGCGCAACGAACTCTGCGCCCCCTGCCACGCCAAGACCAGCCCCATCAGCCCCACCTACCAGGTCAAACAGCGATTCTTCGACCACTACGACCTCGTCACCCTCGAATCCGCTGACTTCTACCCCGACGGCCGCGATCTCGGAGAAAACTACACCTACACCAGCTGGCTCATGAGCCCCTGCGCCCGCAGCGGCAAAATCGATTGCGTCTACTGCCATACCTCCAGCGGCCGCTACCGCTTCGCCACCGAAAATCAGAACGGCGCCTGCTCCGGCTGCCACCCCGCCCATGCCGCCAACCCCGAAGCCCATACCCACCACAAGCCGGGTGCCCCCGGCGGCCGCTGTATCGACTGCCACATGCCCAAAACCCGCTTCGCCAACATGAACCGCAGCGACCACTCCATGCTCCCGCCCACGCCCGCCTTGACCGCCAGGTACAAATCGCCCAACGCCTGCAACCTCTGCCACAAGGACAAGCCCGCCTCCTGGGCCGACGCCAAAGTCCGCCAGTGGCGCACCCGCGACTTCCAGAAGCCCGTCCTCGAACGCGCAGCCCTCGTCGATGCCGCGCGCCAGAGCCGCTGGGAAACGCTGCCCGCCATCATCGCCTACCTCGACAACCCGTCCGGCGACGCCGTCACCCAGGCCTCTCTCATCCGCTTGCTTCGCGCTTGTCCCGACCCCCGGCGAACCCCCGCCCTCATCGCCGCGCTCAAGCATCCCAATCCCCTCATCCGCGCCGCCGCCGCTTCCTCCATCGCCGGAGCCGTCACCTCGGAACTGCGCGATGCTCTCGCCGCCGCCACCTCCGACGAATTCCGCATCGTCCGCATCCGCGCCGCCGGCTCTCTCGCCGGCGTCCCCCTCGAGGCTCTGCCCGCCGCCGCTCAGCAGTCCGTCCAGAAAGCCGTCGAAGAGCTGATCGCCTCCTACCAGGCCCGCCCCGATGACTTCCTCTCCCATACCAACCTCGGCAACTTCTACATGGATCGCGGCCAGCTCGACAAAGCCATCCCCGCCTTTGAGGTCGCGGTTCGGCTCCGCCCCGATAGCGTCGGGTCGCTCGTCAACGCCTCCATCGCCTACAGCCGCGCCGGAAGAACCGCCGACGCCGAAAGCGCCCTCGAACGCGCCTTGAAAGAGTCGCCCGCCAATGCTCCGGCCAACTTCAACCGCGGCCTCCTCTTCGCCGAGCAGGGCAAAACCGCCGAAGCCGAGAAGGCTCTTCGCATCGCCCTCAAGTCCGACCCCCAACTCGCCCCCGCCGCTTATAACCTCGGCATCCTCCTCCTCGCCCGCAAAGACCGCTCCGGTCTCGAATTCTGCGGCAAAGCCGCCAAAGCCCAGCCCTGGAACGAAAAGTACGTCTATAGCTACGCTTTCTATCTCGATCAGGCCGGCCAAAGCGCCGCCGCCCTCCGCACCATCGAGCCCTTCTGCGCCACCTCCAGCGCCTCCCTCGATGCCCAAATGCTGCTCGCCGCCCTCTACGCGAAAAACGGCAGGAAGAAAGATGCCACCCAGCTCTATACTTCCATCGCCACGCTGAATCTACGCCCGGATCAGCGCGCCTACGTCCGCAATCAGCTGCGGGCGCTCCAGCAGTAACTCCCCCAGCGGCCTCAGCGGATATACACCTGCAGCGTCACCCCCAGCACATTGACGAACTGCGGCTTCGAGCCCCACGTGTTCTGCCGCAAATAGTAGCCCTCGAGCACCAGCCACTTCTGAACCGTCCATTCTGACCCGGCCGCGTACCGGAACCGGTTCCATTCAAGCTTCCGGAGATCGTAGAACACCTCCCCGTAGGCGTATGGGGTCAATTCGAGCTTGCCCTTCCGGAACCTCCGCTCCACCTTCAATCGGTTCCGGTAACGGTGCCGCGGAGCGCCATCCTCCCAGCGCAGATCAAACCGGTTGCGCTCGATCAGTTGCAACTCGCTCCACAGATGCGCCCGCGCGGTCGCTTCTAAGTCCACCATGTTCTCCGTCTGTGACCCGGAGTTGTTCTTCGGCCTCGAATACAGGTAGCCTGCCCTCAACATCAGAAACTTCGACTTGGACTTGTCCACATATTCGATCGGCGGCCTCCACAGCGGACGCACCCCATAGAAGTCGATGTGCAGCCCCGTCTGCCCATCGGCGTACGCGCCCAAATCCTCCTGCTTGGTGGCCGAATACAACCCATACAACCGGGTGTTCTCATTCAGCTTCACGAACACTTTCAACTTCTGCCAGGCCTCTGACGTCGTGTCCGAGCTTTGTGCAGCCAGCGAAGTCGCCAGTACAATCGTCCCGAGCAAAATGCGATTGAACTGATTGCAGAGATTCTGGGTCATGATCGGGCGGCCTTCATCCATCGTGGCACCGGTTACTGGCAGGGAGATGCGCTCATCAGCCAAAGTCTATTCTCCGGGCTTTGGCGCCCCTCTTAGTAATAATCTACTAATTCCTTGTCTTTTGGATTAGCTGCCGCGGCCGGCGCTTCTTCACTCCGGCACGCCCGCCGGCAACAGGAGGATGCCCGGAATTTAGTTGAAACCGCGACTCTCGCCGGAGCCGTGATAGGCTCCGGCAAACGGTTTATGGAAAGGAGAGTCGCAGTTGAAGAAACGATACCAGATCGACAAAGCACGCGCCGCTCAGGAGTTCCGTC
>JACQZS010000040.1 GCA_016213725.1 Acidobacteriota bacterium
AGAAGAAGGGCTTCCGATTCATAGACTTAGGCACGATCAAGGCAGCACTGTCTTCGCCTTCCGCTCCGAACTCGACAGCTGGCTGGCAGGCAAGAGCACGCGCGAGGAGCCTGCCGCCGCAACTGTAACGCCCGAAGCGTCGATTGCCGTGCTTCCCTTTGTGGATATCAGCCAGGAGCAGGACCAAGGCTACTTCTGTGAAGGCATGGCGGAAGAGATCATCAACGCCTTGTCCCGGCTGGAGGGATTGCACGTGGCCAGCCGGACCTCGGCGTTTCAGTTCCGCGGCTCCACGGCGGACTGCCGCGAGATCGGCCGGCGCCTGCGTGTGCGAACCATGCTGGAAGGCAGCGTTCGCATGTCCGCCGGCAGGCTCCGCATCTCCGTGCGCCTGACGGCGGCAGACAGCGGATTTCAGCTCTGGGCCGAGCGCTATGACCGCGAGATGCGCGATGTTTTCGCCATTCAGGAAGAGATCGCGGCGAAGATCGTGGAGCATCTGCAGGTGACGCTATCGGCCGAAGAGAGCGGTGCGCTAAAGCGGATGCCGACGCGCGATGTCGAGGCCTACGACTGCTATCTGCGCGGGCGCAAGTTCTACTTCCACTACAGCCGGCGGGACGTGGAGTTCGCGGCGCAGCTCTTTGAGCGCGCCATCGAGCTGGATTCGGCCTTCGTGCTGGCACACGCCGGGCTGGCGGATTGCTGGAGCTACCTGTATTCCAACGCAGTGCGGACCGAGGAGGTCCGGCGCAAGGCGGAAGAGGCCAGCCTGCGGGCGGTGGAACTGGATCCGGACTCGGCCTGCGCACAGGCGGCGCGCGGATCGGCGCTGGCGATTTGCGGGAGAGGGGAAGAGGCGAAGCGCGCCTTCGAGGCCGCCATTCGTCTGGATCCGAAGCTCTTCGAGGCGCACTATTTTTACGCCAGGCATGTGTTTGCCGAGGGCAACCTGGAGAAGGCCATCGAGCTTTATTCGCGGGCCATTGCGCTGCGGCCGGAGGACTATCAGGCTCCGCTGCTGGTGGCGCAGAGTTACGACGACCTCGGGCGGCCCAAAGAGGGCCGGAGGATGCGGGAACTGGGCGTCCGCATCGCAGAACAGAGCCTGGAGTCAAATCCCGACGATTGCCGGGCCGTGTACATGGCCGCCAACGGCATGGTTGCGCTCGGCCAGACGGCGCGCGGGCTGGAATGGGCCGGGCGCGCCCTGCAGATGAAGCCCGAAGAGCCGATGGTGCTCTATAACGTGGGCTGCATCTTTTCCATGGCGGGCGAACTTGAGCGGGCGATCGAAACGATGGAACGCGCGCTGGAGGCCGGGCTGACGCTGAAGGGCTGGTACCAGCACGACAGTAACCTGGATCCGCTTCGCGGCATGCCGCGTTTCCAGGCGCTGCTGGAGCGCCTGGATCGTTTGGACGCGCACGCGGCCGGCTAAGCGCGGAAGTGCGGTTTCAGCAACTCCATGATGTGATCGAGTTCCTTGAGGTCCGTCTCGTCCAGGGTGAAGCGGCGGGTGTTGCGCATCACCACCGTGCGGAAGATGCCGCGGCGGCGGAGGATCTCCTTCTGTAGCACGTAAGTGGAGCGGCGCTCCAGCACGGCGGAGAGCAGGAACTTGAGGAACAGCGATTCGGCATCGGCCTTGCGGCCCGCGTGGAAGAGGTCCCAGACTTCGGCTTGAATGTCGGCGAAGCCCGCGCCCGCCATGGTGCCGCCGGAGCCGCGCTCCATCTCGTTCATAAGGTTCATGGCGCCGCCGCCGGTGGAGGGAAAGACGGTGCGCTTGCGCTCCCGCAGCACTTTGGTGACCTCGTGCGGGATGTTGCCCATCTCGAGTTTCAGGATCTTGACGGTCGGCAGCCGGTCGGCCAACTTCAGAAGGAAGTCGGTGGTCATGCCCTCGTTGGAGACCTGAATGGAGAGGGGCAGCGAGGAGACGGACGCGATGGAGGCGAAGTAGTCGGCGAGGATCTCCTGATCTGCGGCGCCGCTGGTTGGTCCGAGGGCATGCAGGCCGTCGGCGCCTATCTTCTCCGCGTATCTTGCATACTCCATGGCCTCGAACTTGTTGGCGCCATGCACCCCTATCAGTACCGGAATGCGGCCTTTGGCTTCCTTCACCACGGCTTCGGAATACTTCATCCGCTCCTGATAGGAGAGCGAGACGGATTCGCCCGCGCCGGCCGGCCACACGGCGCCGTGCACGCGGCCGCGGGCCAGGAAGTCGGTTTCGCGGCGCAGGCTCTCCTCGTCAATCTCCAGAGTTTGGAGAAAGGGTGTCTGCATGATGACGAAGATGCCCTCCCACTTCTTATCGGAGGCGGGAGCGGCCGCGGCCAGCGCGGGCGCGGCGAGCGGGGCCGCAAGGACGGAGCGGCGGGATAGGAGTGCCTGCATGAGGTATTCCTATCACGAAACGCGGCGCAGAGTGGCTCTAAAGAGCGGCGGCGAGGGCGGCGATGTCGGATTCGTCGTTGTAGAAATGCGTGGAGACGCGCAGCATGCCGTGGCGCGCGGAGGTGAGTACGCGCTGCTCCTTCAACCGGGCGGAAAGAGCGGCGGCGTCCGGCACGGGTGCGGCGATGATGGCGGAGTTCGCATAGGGCAGGGCCGTGGAGAAGAGCGCTCTGACTTGCGCGGCCAGCTCCAGCACGCGCGTCTCGATGGCCGCCGGACCGAGTTCCAGCATCAGGTCGACACTGGCTTCCAGAGCGTAAAGCAGCGACGACGGCAACATCCCGCCCTCGTACTTCTCGGCGCTGTCTTTCAATTCCGGCTTGCCGTGCCAGAGCTGGGCGACGTTCCGCCAATCGTGATGCGAACGCCAGCCGATGCTGAGCGGGGCCAGCCGCTCCCGCAGGCCTGGATGTACGGCCAGGAATCCGATGCCGTTGGGCGCTAGCATCCACTTGTAGCAGTTCACGGCGAGCAGGTCGGGCTGGATGCGCGCGAAGTCAAATTCGAGCGCTCCCAGCATCTGGGTGCCGTCCACGTAGAAGACCACGTTGCGGCGGCGGCATTCGACGGCGATCTCCTCCAGCGGCGCGCGGTAGCCGTTGGTGTAGTTGACGGCGCTGATCGCCACCAGGCGCGTACGCGGCGTGATGCTCTCCAGCAGCCGTTCCGGCGCCACTTCCCGTAACGTGATATCGCGGTGCAGCGGGGCGTAGAGGTTGTTGGGGAACTCGTGCTCCAGCGTCAGCACTTCATCGCCGCTCTGCCACGGCAGGCCGTTCATCAGGATGCCCAGCGCCGTGGAGGCGTTCGGGATGAAGCCGACGTCGGCGGCCTCGGCGTGGATGAGCGTGGCGATCTTGGCGCGCAGCCGGTCGTGGTCGGTGAACCAGGAGAGGAAGTCCGCGCAGGCGGTTTCGTTGCGGTGGTCGAAGTGGCGCTGCACAGCCTCGGTGGAGCGCACGGAGAGCTGGCCGAACGTGGCCGTATTGAGGAACGTCCACTGCCGCAGGGCAGGGAAAAGCTCGCGAACTCTAGGCCAATCCGTCATCTTAGTGCGAAGAAGTGGGCCGGGCGGCGCAGATCGCCTTCTTGATGTAATCGACCGCTTCGGCGGCGGGGATCTCCACCATCTCCTTGGTCCGGCGGTTCACCAGTTCGAGCATTCCGCTGGCGAGTTTCTTGCCGATGTTGACGCGGAATGGAATACCGACCAGATCTGCGTCTTTGAACTTCACGCCGGGGCTGAGTTCGCGGTCGTCGTAGAGGACGTCCACGCCGGCAGCCTTGAGGTCTGCGTAGAGCTTGTCGCCGGCTTCGCGCAGCGAGGCGTCGGCGATCTTAACGGGCGTCAGCACCACTTCGAACGGCGCGATGGAGACGGGCAGGCTCATGCCGTTGGCGTCGGAGAACAGTTCCACGGCGGCGCACAGCACGCGCTCGATGCCGATGCCGTAGGAGCCCATGATGACGGGCACTTCAGCGCCGCTGTGATCGAGCACGTTGAGTCCCATCGAATGGGAGTATTTGTAGCCGAGTTTGAAGATGTGGCCGATTTCGACGCACTTGCGGACTTCCAGCGGCGCGCCGGTAGTGATCTCGGTGTCGCCTTCGGCCACCTGGCGCAGGTCGTGCCAGGCGCCCTCGAAGTCCTCGCCGGGCGTGGCGTTGATGAGGTGGTAGTCGTCCTTGTTCGCGCCGCACACCAGGTTCTTGCGGCCCTTCAGCGCCTCGTCGATCAGCACGGGCATGTTCTTGATGCCGATCGGCCCAAGCGAGCCCACGTTGGCGCCCAGCAGTTCGCGCGCCTCTTCGGGGTGGGCGGGGCGGAACTCCTGGCAGCCGGTGGCGGTCTGGAACTTGGTTTCAGAGAGCTGGTGATCTCCGCGGAGGACGGCGAGGAAGGGCTTGCCGTCGGCAATCAGCACCAGGCTCTTCATGATGGCCGTGGGATGCACCTTGAGGAAGGCCGAGACTTCGTCGATGGTCTTCTGGTCGGGGGTGTGCACTTCGGCGGGTTCGAGCGCCGCTGCGTCGTCCGGCGCGGCGGGCGGCACGGGCCGGGAGACGGCCTTCTCGAGGTTGGCGGCGTAACCGGTCTGCTTGCAGGAGACCACGTAATCCTCGCCGGCGTTGGTGGCCACCATGAACTCTTGAGATTGCGAGCCGCCCATGGCGCCGGAGTGGGCTTCAACGGCGACGTACTCCAGGCCGCAACGGTCGAAGATGCGGCAGTAGGCGATGCGATGCTTCTCGTAGGAGACGTCCAGTCCTTCGGGCGCGAGGTCGAAGGAGTAGGAGTCCTTCATGATGAACTGGCGCACGCGCAACAGGCCGGACTTGGGCCGGGGCTCGTCGCGGAACTTGGTCTGGATCTGGTACCAGATCTGGGGCAGTTGCTTATAGGAACGGATTTCGCCGCGCGCCACGCTGGTCATCACCTCTTCGTGCGTCATGCCGAGGCAGAGAGGGCGGCCGAAACGGTCTTTCAGCCGGAACATGTTGTCGCCCATGACATCGTAACGGCCGGACTCCTGCCACACTTCGGCCGGATTGAGCGCGGGGAGGTAGAACTCCTGGGCGCCGATGGCGTCCATCTCTTCTCGAACGATGGCCTGCACCTTCAGCAGCGAACGCTGGGCTAGGTAGAGGTAATTGTAGATGCCGGCGCCCAGCTGGCGGATGTAGCCGCCACGGAGCAGCAATTGGTGCGAGATCACCTCGGCTTCAGCGGGGTTTTCGCGCAGGGTGGGGATAAAGAGACGGGACCACAGCATGGTAAACATTGAATTTTATCATGGGGGATGCTCCCCGGCCCGGTTGAAGCACTTGCGCAAGCCCGTGCGGGCAGGCGGCAGTTTGGATAGAGTGGAAAGTTCTATGAGCTTCCAAGTGACAGAACGGATGCAGGGCGAGGTGCTGATCCTCGGGTTGGCGGGGCGATTCGTCATCGGCGACCCGGTGGAGGCTTTCCGGCAAAAAGTGGATGAAGGCATCAAGGCCGGCCATGCCCGCATCGGGCTGGATCTCGGCGAGACCGAATACATCGACTCCAGCGGCATGGGCTACCTGGTGGTGGCGCACCGCGTGGCGGCCGACGCCGGCGGAAAGCTGGGGATGTTCAATCTCACCGAGCGGGCCGTGGACCTGATGCTGTTGACCAAACTGAGCAGCGTCTTCCACCTCTACGCCACGGAGTCCGATGCCGTGAAAGGCATCCTGGGTGAGACTGTGCCCCAGCTGGACCTGATCGCCCTGGTGGAACAGCGCGGCGAGCACGCCGAGAGCACCGAATAGACCAGCGGGTGCGGGAGGGTGGCGGCGGGGGCCATGGTAAACTCGTAGTTCCCCCATGAAAATCGCGATCGGAGCCGATCATGCCGGGTACCTCCTGAAGGAGGCGCTGCGCGCGGAGCTGGCGGCGCAAGGGCATGAAGTGGCTGACTTTGGCACAAATTCGCCGGCATCTACCGATTACCCCGACTATGGCCGGGCCGTGGCGCAGGCCGTGGCCGCCGGAGAGGCGGAGCGCGGTATTTTGGTCTGCTCCACCGGCGTGGGCATCTCCATCGCGGCCAACAAAGTGAAGGGGATTCGGGCCGCGCTCGCCTACAACGCGGACGAGGTTGCGCTCACCCGGCTGCACAATAACGCCAACGTGCTGGCCCTGGGCGCCCGCTACGTGAAGGAAAAGCAGGCCCTGGAGTGGATCAGGATCTTCCTGACCACGGAGTTTCAGGGCGGCCGGCATCAGCGTAGGGTGGATAAGCTGGAGAAACCGGGATCGCCGGCGGAATAAAGGAGGGATCAGGGAGATGAGCGTGAGCGAGAAAATGGCAAGGCCGCTGGCGGCCGTCGATCCGGAGATCGCCGAGGCGATCGCAAGAGAAGCTGAACGGCAGCATTCGCGCCTGGAGCTGATTGCCAGCGAGAACTTCACCTCGGAAGCTGTATTGGAGGCCGCCGGCAGCGTATTCACGAACAAGTACGCCGAGGGCTATCCCGGCAAGCGCTACTACGGCGGGTGCGAGCACACCGATGTGGTGGAAAACCTCGCCCGAGACCGCGCCAAGAAGCTCTTTGAGGCCGAATACGCCAACGTGCAGCCCCACTCCGGTTCGCAGGCCAACCAGGCCGCCTATTCCGCGGTGCTGGAACCGGGCGACACCATTCTCGGCATGAACCTGGCCCACGGCGGCCACCTGACGCACGGCCATCCCCTCAACTTCTCCGGCAAGACCTACAAGATCGTCCCCTACGGCGTGAAGCCGGGCGTGGAGACCATCGACTACGACGAAGTGGCCAAACTCGCCGAAACCAACCGGCCGAAGCTCATCATCGCGGGCGCCAGCGCCTATTCGCGCATCATCGATTTTGCCAAATTCCGCGAAATCGCGGACTCTGTCGGTGCGCTGTTCCTGGTGGACATGGCGCACTTCAGCGGATTGGTTGCCGCGGGGATCTATCCCAACCCCTGCAAGTGGGCCGACATCGTCACCTCCACCACGCACAAGACGCTGCGCGGGCCGCGCTCCGGCATGATCCTGGCCAAGGCGCAGTACGGCACGGCCATCGACAAGGTGGTGTTCCCCGGCATGCAGGGCGGTCCGCTGGTTCACATCATGGCGGCCAAGGCGGTGTGCTTCCTCGAAGCCATGCAGCCCGAGTTTGTGACCTATCAGAAGCAGGTGGTCGCGAATGCTCAGGCTCTGGCCGCAGGTATGCAGGCCGCCGGCTTCCGCGTGGTGAGCGGCGGCACGGATTCGCACGTGATGCTGGTGGACATCTTCTCCAAGGGCCTCCGCGGAAAGGAAGCCGAAAAGGCCTTGGATGAAGCTTGGATCACGGTCAACAAGAACTCGATCCCCTTTGACCAGAATCCTCCGCTCAACCCCAGCGGCATCCGTCTGGGCAGCCCGGCCGTGACCACCCGCGGGTTCCTCGAAGAGGACATGAAGCAGGTGGCGGCGCTCATCGCCCAGGTCCTGGAGGCGCCGGCCTCGGAAGAAAATCTGGCCGCGGTGCGCCAGCGGGTTTCGGCTCTGACCGGCAAGTACCCGCTCTATTCCTGGAAGCAGCAGATGGCGGCCGCGCGCTGAGGATTTGAACTATGCCAGCACGAATCCTTCTCGATGCCAGGCACGTGAGGGATTTCGGCTTTGGTACGTACATCCGCAACTTGTTGCGCGGCTTCGTCGCCAACAAAGCTCCCCATGAATTCCTGCTGGCGAGCTACAAAGCGGACCAGCACGAATTCGACGGCCTGCCGGCAAACTACCGGCGCGTGGAATACGAGCGGAAAGACGACGGGCTGCTCAACGAGTTTGTGTTCCCGGCGTTCGTCCGCAAGTGGCGTCCGGATCTGACGCACATCCCCCTGGCGCGCGTGCCAGCCCTGACTCCGCGCCCTTACGTGGTGACGGTGCACGATCTTTCCAGCCTGATCATCGACGCCGGACCCGGGTGGCGCGGGGAGATGCGGCAGGTGTACCTCCGCCGCGGCCTGATGAGGGCCGAGTGCGTGATGGCGGTGAGCGAGTCCACGCGGCACGACGTCGTGAGCCTGATGGGGATGCCGCCGTCGCGGGTTCGCCGCATTTACGGCGCGGTCGATCCGCGGTTCACGCACCAGGCCCCGGGGTTGGGCGCGCGCGCCGCTGGTCCGGCGGCCTGGGAACATGAGCGCACGCGCGTGCTCGAACGTTACCAGGTGAACTACCCGTTCCTGCTCTATTCGGGTACCATTCGCCCGCAGAAGAACATTCCCCGCCTGGTGGAAGCTTTCGCCTTCGTCCGCTCCGAACTCCAGCACGACGAACGCTGGAAAGACCTCCGGCTGCTCATCATCGGCGACGAGATCTCGCGCTTCCCCGCGGTGCGGCAGACGGTGATCCATTCGCGCGTCGAGCAGTACGTCCGCTTCCTGGGCTTCGTGCCGTTGGACACGCTCCGCGTGTTCTACGGCGCGGCCTCGGCATTCGTCTTCCCTTCACTCTACGAAGGCTTCGGCATGCCGCCGCTGGAGGCCATGGCCTCCGGCACTCCGGTGGTCTGCTCGAACACCACCTCTCTCCCGGAAGTGGTGGGCGACGCGGCGGAAATCGTAAGCCCGGATAACGTTTTCGACATCGCGCGCGGCATTAAGGAAGTCCTCCTCAACGAGGAGCGGCGGAAGCAACTCATCAGCCTCGGCCACGAGCGCTGCCTCCATTTCCGGTGGGAGGAGACGGCTCGGGAAGTGCTCGAAGTCTACGATTCGCTGCTGACTCACAAGTAAACGCCGGCAGGCCCGTCGAAGGGATCCGCCAAACGCGGATCGTGGCCCATCCACAGCACGCGCGCGCGGACCACCTGCAGGACGGAGCCTCCGTTCAGATCAATGTGCCGGGGCAGCAGGGGCTCACCCACCGGCGTTTGACCCAGAACATGCAGGCCGCCATCGTCCCACCGCACCTGCCGCACGAAGCCCGCGCCCCGCCACCGGATGGCGAACCAGTGTTCGCCGCTCAGCATGAGCCGGGCGGATTCCTCCTGTTCCACCAGCGCATAGGCCGCTGCGGGAAACTGGAGATTCTCCGGGTCCGGCGCGCACTCGATGAGCGCTGGTTTGTAGCATTTCTCCAGAATTCGGGCCTGGAGGGCAAGCCACTCGCGCACACAGCGCCAATCCGGGAACGCATCGAAAGGGCCGAGCCTGCCCTCCAGCAAGGGCAGATGGCGTCTGGCTTGCGGGCGCCCACGGATGTCCAATAGCGCCTGGCCGAGCTCCTCGGCTTCCACCAACTCGAGCAGCGATAGCGCGAGACCTTGGAGCATCCCGTCGGCGGCGGCCAGCGTGATGCCTTTCTTGCCCTTGAGGACGTTGTGGAGATGCGGCTGGGAGAGATCTACCAGGCGGGCCATGGCGCGCTCCGTCATGTCGCCGTTTCGAATTCGCTCGGAGGCGAAGCCCATGAGGCGCGAAAGCAGCACTTCGAAGGTCAGCGGGGGTGGTGAGAGCATCTGATTCCTGAAGGAAATAGGATAGTACTAGTACTCTCACATCTCAAACTGATCTTTTTGGTTTAGAAGATTTAATTCAGCCCCGGGTGTCTGAAATAAATCGCGCCCGTTCAGTGGGATAGGCTGCAGCCGCCAGGATGCACGGAATAGCTGACAGCGCCGCGGCGGGCTGTATCGTTGACTGCTTTGAGAGGAGAGGCCAACCTTTACACAGCACATAAGAGGGCACCCGGAGTGAGGCCGGAAGCCCCAAGAACACAAGAGGACAAACACATGGAGTGGACCCGAAATGACACATTTGGAATGGCCGCAACGAAGTGCACGATGTGCCAGGGGGTAGGACTGAGACCAGGCCGAGGAGACACGGAAGTGCCTTGCGCCTGTGTTTACCGGGCTATCTTTCGCGCCTGCTACGCGCGATTCCGGCAGACGATTGAGAAGGAAAAGAGCCTGAGCAGGGTGACTCTCGACCGGAGCCACAAGGGCGGCGGCCGCATGACCTGGGGCCGGAAGGACGAAGAGTACGTCGCCGACTTCCTCCTGGTGACCAAGCGGAACCTTACTCCGGAAGATTGGAAGATCTTCCGGTTCTACTTCCTGCTGGGCGCCGACTGGCAGCTTTGCAGCCGGAAACTGGATATGGACAAAGGCCTCTTCTTCCACCAGATCTACCGCATTGCCGGCGTGCTTGGGAAAGTCTACAGAGAGCTGCAGCCCTACGCCCTCTACCCCGTGGACGAGTACTTCGCTGGCCGCACGGAAAACGACTGGCCTGCACCGCGAAAGGTAGTGTCGATCCGGAGAGGATCGTTGAATGCGCGGTTGAACGTGCCGGTCAGACGAGCTGCCTGAGGCGAGAAGTGCCGGGCGTAGCCAAGAGGACGGCTGCGCCCGGCACGGGCTTGCCGCGGCGGGTTGGGGAGTGGATAAGATGCGATCGTGGCAATCACGAGACGCGAGTTGATGTCGGCTCCCCTGGTGGGAGCGCCATTGCTGGGAGCCGCGGTACTGGCCGCGGCGGAGCGAAAGGCCGTGGTTCAGCGGCACGATCCCAAAGCGCAGGCGCTGGATCCGATGGCTCCGCTTTCGGTGGGCAATGGCGAGTTCGCCTTCACCGCCGATGTCACCGGGCTGCAGAGCTTCCCCGACGCGTACCTGGCCGGAATCCCGCTGTGCACGCAATCGCAATGGGGCTGGCACAGCGTCCCGTTGCCGGCTGGGCTCGACCCCGCATCCTTCCGCATGACCGAATACGAAACGCACGGACGGATGGTGGGATATCCGACCAGCGGCGCCGGGCAGAAGCTACTGTTTGACTGGCTGCGTGAGAATCCGCACCGGCTCAACCTGGGGCGGATCGGGCTACGCTTGACGAAGCGCGACGGGACGCGCGCCGCCGCCACAGACCTTCAGGCGGTGGACCAGCGGTTGGATCTATGGAGCGGCACGCTCCACAGCCGTTTTGAGCTGGAGGGCAAGGCGGTGCGCGTGCAGACGGCGTGCCATCCGGCCCTCGACGGCATCGCCGTGAGTGTGGAGTCGGAGCTGGTGAAGGCCGGGGCGCTGGTGGTGGAGATCGAATTCCCCTACGGCTCGCCGGACGTGCCTGCCTCCGACTGGAAGTCGGCCGGCAAGCACAAGTCCGTGATGAAGGATGGCGTAATCCTGCGCGAACTCGACGGGGACCGCTACGAAGTGGCGGTAGCGCCGGCGCGAGGAGTCCGCTGCAGGCAGGAGGCGGCGCACCGCTTTGTTCTGGAGGCGGCCGGCGGCGCGGCTGTGATTGAGGCGTCGTTCGGCTTCTTCCGCTTCGGGCGCGCCGCGAAGATGCCGGCTGCCACGGAGGTCTTTCGCAGAAGCGCGGCCCACTGGGAGAGGTTCTGGACCAGTGGCGGCGCCGTCGACCTCTCGGCCAGCAGCGATGCGCGCTGGAAAGAGCTGGAACGCCGCATCGTGCTCTCGCAATACCTGACGGCCATCCAGTGCGCCGGCTCGCTGCCGCCGCAGGAGACCGGGCTCACCTGCAACAGCTGGTACGGCAAGTTCCATCTGGAGATGCACTGGTGGCACGCCGTGCATTTCGCCTATTGGGACCGGCTGCCGTTGCTGGAGCGAAGCCTGCACTACTACCGCGACATTCTGCCAGGCGCAAAAGCCTGGGCGGTCCGGCAAGGATATACCGGCGCGCGCTGGCCGAAGATGACCGCCAAGGACGGCCGCGACAGTCCTTCCAGCGTCGGCCCGCTGCTGATCTGGCAGCAGCCGCACCCGATCTACTATGCGGAGCTATGCCGCAAGTTCGGCGACGCGCCCGGCTCGCTGCGGCGCTACAAGGATGTGGTGCTGGAAAGCGCGGAGTTCATGGCCTCGTTCGCCTACCTCGATCCGAAGCGCGGCGAGTACGTGCTGGGCCCCCCGGTGATTCCGGCTCAGGAGAACCATCCGCCCAACGAGACGTGGAACCCGACCTATGAGCTGGAATACTGGCGCTGGGGCCTGGAAACGGCGCAGAGATGGCGCACCGCGCTAGGCATGCCCAGGGAAGGGAAGTGGGATGATGTCATCGCGCGGCTGGCGAAGCCGTCCGCCCGCGATGGCGTATACCTGGCCCACGAAAACTGCCCGCAGACTTACACGGAGCGCAACCGGGATCACCCTTCGATGCTGGGCGCGCTGGGCCTGTTGCCCGGCGCATCAGTGGACCGCGAGACCATGCGCCGCACGCTGCGGAAAGTGATGAAGGATTGGCGCTGGGCCGACACCTGGGGTTGGGATTACCCCATGGCGGCAATGACCGCCGCCCGCCTCGGCGAGGGCGAAATGGCGGTAGATCTGCTGTTGTTGGACACGCCGAAGAACCGCTATCTCCCCAACGGCCATAACTACCAGCGCAAGGGGCTCCACCTTTACCTGCCTGGAAACGGCGGCCTGTTGACGGCCATTGCCTGCATGGCGGCCGGCTGGGAAGGCGGGCCTGCGGAAGCGGCGCCCGGCTTCCCGAGGTCCGGTTGGAAGGTGCAGGCGGCAGGACTCAGGAAGGTGATCTGATCAGCGCCGGGCGCGGAAGAAACGCTCGAGGAGCTCCGCGCAGTCCGCGCCCAGCACGCCTTCCCTGATCTCGACGCGGTGATTGAGAATCTCGCTGTCGCACAGCCGGAACTTCGACCGCACGCCCCCAAAGCGGAGGTCCCGCGCGCCGAACACCAGCCGCCGCACGCGCGCATGCACCAGCGCGCCGGCGCACATCACGCAGGGCTCCAGCGTCGAGTAAAGCGTGGTGCCTTCCAGCCGGTAGTTGCCGATCTCCGCCGCGGCCTGCCGAAGCGCTCTGATCTCGGCATGAGCCGTCGGATCGCCGGAAGTGATCGGCCCATTGTGCCCGCGTCCGATCACGCCGCCTTCCAGCACCACAACGGCGCCCACCGGTACCTCGCCGGCCGCTTCCGCTTCCCTGGCCAGCGCGAGGGCCTCCGCCATCCAGCGCTCGTCATCCCCGGCTGCCTGTGCTACCTTCGCCAAATCATCCATTGTGTACGCCCATTTCTCCGGAGAGCGCCCTAAAATAGGAGTGTCCCATGAAATTCCTGCCGCTGATTGTGAAGAACTGCCTGCGAAACCGCCGGCGCAGCTTTCTCACCGTGGCAAGCCTGGCGATCTCGCTCTGCCTGCTCGGCGTGATGATGGCGCTTTACTACGCGCTCTTCATCGGCGGCCAGCCGGCCAAGGCGCAGGCCCGGCGCGTGGTGGTGCGGCACAAGGTCTCCATCGTATTCTCGATGCCGCTCTACTACCGCGAGCGGCTGCGGCAGGTGCCCGGCGTGGAAGAGGTGATGGTGTGGCAGTGGTTCGGCGGCGTCTACAAGGACTCGCGCGACCAGCGCAACTTCTTCGCCCGGATGGGCGTGGAAGCCGACAAGCTCTTCCGAATCTATCAGGACTACCAGATGCCGGAGGATCAGAAGCGAGCCTTCATTCAGGATCCTGCCGGCTGCGTCGTGAACAAGTCGCTGGCGGACCGCCACGGCTTCAAGGTGGGCGACAAGATTCTCATCAAAGGCGATATCTTCCCGTTTGATCTCGACCTCACCGTGCGCGGCATCTACACCTCCACCGAGTTTGAGGATGAAACCCTTTGGTTCAACTTCAAATACCTGGAAAACTCGTTGAGAGACTCCTCGCGGCTGGCCGCCGGCACGTTCACTCTGCTGGCGCGGTCCACTGAGGATGTGCCTTCCATCTGCCGCGCCGTGGACGAGATGTTCGCCAATTCAACGGCGCCTACCAAGACCGAGAGCGAATACGCTTTCGGCCTCTCGTTCCTGTCGTTTCTCGGCAACATCAAGGTGATCCTGATGAGCATCTGCGCTGCCGTGACGTTCACCGTGCTCCTGATCAGCGCCAACACCATGGCGATGAGTGTGCGGGAACGGGTGCGCGAAGTGGGCGTGCTGCGCACACTGGGCTTCCAGAAGAGCACGATTTTGTGGCTGATTCTGGGCGAAAGTGCGCTGATTTCGATTCTCGGCGGTGCGCTGGGCGTGCTGATCGCGCAGGGCCTTTGCGCCGCCATCCGGCAGGGGCCCGCCATCCTCCAGCAGACCAAGACGCTGGCCATCGAGTGGCCCGTATTCCTCGCCCTTACCGCGGTCTCGCTGCTCATCGGCGTGGCCAGCGCGATTGTCCCGGCATGGAACGCTTCCCGCGAAAACATCATCGATGCGCTGCGGTTCTCGGACTAGCGATATGGCAATTCCCCTCTCTTACAACCTGCGGAATCTGGCGGTTCGCAAGACCACCACTGCCATGACGGCGCTGGGCATCGCCCTGACGGTGGCTGTGCTGGTGGCGGCCTTCGCGCTGGTGGATGGGCTGCGCCTGGCCTTCGAGGCATCCGGCCATCCGCTGAATATCCTGGTGACGCGCAAGGGTTCGGACTCGGAGTTGAGTTCCAACTTCCAGCGGCGGGTGTTCAACGACATGAAGTTCAAGCAGGGGATCGCGCGCAACAAGCAGGGCGAACCCCTGGCGTCGCTGGAAATGGTGACCGTGATCAGTCTGGTGAGCACCGAGTTCCCGGATGGATCCAATATCACGGTCCGGGGTCTCTCGCCGGTGGGTCTGGAGATCCGCGAGGATACAAGACTGGAGTCGGGCCGCTGGTTCACGCCGGGCCGGCGCGAAGTGACCGTGGGCAGCTCTATCGTCAGGCGGTATCCCGACGCTCAGGTGGGACGCAAGCTGAAGTTCGGGCGCGGCGATTGGGAGGTGGTCGGCGTGTTTCACAGCGAGCAGCCGGCGCGCAATTCCGAAATCCTCACCGATCTCAATCAGGCGGCCAGTGACTTCCAGCGGGAGGAAGTGCTCAGTTCGGCGCTGATTCGCGCCTCCGACGAGGTGGCCCACCAGGCGCTGGTGAACGACCTCAGCTTCGACACCCGGCTCAACGTCCAGGCGCGGCCGGAGAAGGACTATTACACGCAGCAGACCTCTTCGGGTGATCTCGTGCGTTACCTGGGCACCTTCGTTGCCATCATCATGGCCGTGGGCTCGTGCTTCGCGGCGATGAACACGATGTATGCCGCCGTGGCGCGCCGGTCCAAGGAGATCGGCACGCTGCGCGTGCTGGGCTTTTCACGGCGGTCGATTTTGCTGAGCTTTCTGCTGGAGTCCGTGATGCTCTCCCTGCTGGGTGGAGTATTGGGCATTGTCCTGGTTCTGCCGCTGAATGGGTTGACGACGGGCATCGGAAGCAACGTGACGTTTGCCGAAACGGCGTTTCAGCTCAAGGTGACCGCGGGCACGATAATGCGGGGCATGGCGTTCGCGCTATTTATGGGCGCATTC
>JACQZS010000041.1 GCA_016213725.1 Acidobacteriota bacterium
CCTCTGGTAAAACGATGGAGATTTGATCGACCTGGTAGGCGAGGCGGCCCGCGGTGGTGGAAAGTTCGATCAGGTCGCCGACGCGCACGTCCTTGAGAGGCCGAAAGAAGCCGTCGCGGTGACCGGCGATGCCGGAGTTGCCGGCGGCGCCAGGCTTAGGGGTTCCTTCAATCCAGCCGAGGCCGCGGTTGAGCGCCAGGTCTGAGGTGCTGGCGAAGATCGGGGCTCGCAGGTTGAGGCGCGCGAGAGTGAGGACACCGACGGGTTCTTCCCGGAAGAGCGGGATGCTCCTGAGATAGGCGCTGACGCGTTTCTTATCCCAGAGGGAGAAGTCGACCCGATCAGAAGAAGCAGCGCCGGCGGCGGGCGGGGCGGAGTCATCGAACTGGGCTAAAGCGATGGCGGCACCGGCGCGCTGATGGATCATCGCCAGCCCATAGAAAGCGAGCAGGGCCAAACCGAGGACGAGAGAAGCCAGCTCCAGGACTCTCCGCGGAGGGAGAGTCCTGGAAGGTTGGCCTGGCTGCGTCTCGGAGTTGGACTTGTTCGCCATGAAACCCAGGGGAGAAGCTACTTCTTCTTCGGGGGATAGTTCTTGAGCATCTTCTGGGCGGCCTTATCGATGGTCTTCTGGCGCTTTTCGGGCTTGGACTTGCCGTCGACGGTCTTGGAGGCCTGACCGCGCCAGACGAGGGTCTTGGTCTTGGTGTCGTACATGTCGAGCACGACGGTGCCGATGTTGATGGTGCTGGTGGTAGCGGTGGAGGTGCTCATGCCGCCGCCGCCATACCAACCGCCGCGCCACCCGGGGCCGTAGCCGAAGCCGCCAGTATTGTAGGCGGTCATTTCCTTTTCCTGGCTGACGGCGAGCTGGAAGACGATGACGAGGTCAGGATTGGACTCGGTCTTGGTGAGGCCCTTGGCGGCGAGAGCGGCTTCGAAGCCCTTGGCCAACTGACCCATGGTGAGCTGGTCGACGTCGAGAGACTTGGGGTGCTTCTCCCACTTATAGGTCTTGTACTTGGAGAAGTCCGCCTTCTCATCGAAATTGTAAGCGACATCCTGGGCGAGAACCAGGCCGCTGAGGCATGTCAGCGCGATGGCTAACTGGAACAGTTTTTTCATGTGTGATCCACTCCTTAGACTTTGTTGACACGAGCTACGGACAATCGAACAAACCTGTATATTTTACCTTAGCTTCTGCTTGGCAGCGGTTTCTACGCCGGCCCTCTCGGCATTGCCGGAACCGAGCGATTCGCTGGAAAGGGCGCCATGCAACTGGATGATCCGGGCGATGCAGCCGGTCCAGCCGGTTTGGTGGCTGGCGCCGATGCCGGCCCCATTGTCGCCGTGGAAGTACTCATAGAAAAGGATGTTGTCGCGCCAGAGGGGATCCGTTTGGAACTTCTCCGCGCAGCCGAAAACAGGGCGGCGGCCATTGGCGTCCATTTCAAAAGTCGAGATGAGGCGCTCCGCCAGGACCTGGGAGACCTCGAAGAGAGAGAGGAGAGTTCCTGAGCCGGTGGGGCATTCGATTTTGAAGGAATCTCCGTAGTAGGCGGCCATGCGGACCAAGGCGCCGTAGAGCATGAGGTTGACGGGCATCCAGACGGGGCCGCGCCAGTTGGAGTTGCCGCCGAACATACCGGTATCGGAGTCGCCGGGGACGTAGGCGACGCGAAATTCGCCGCCGTTGTGCCGGAAGACGAAGGGGTGATCGGCGTGATAACGGGAGAGGGCGCGGATGCCGTGGGGGCCGAGAAACTCGTTTTCATCGAGCATGCGAGAGAGGACGCGGCGGAGTTTCTCCTCATTGACCGGGGAGAGCATGCGGCGGCCGGCGGCGCCGGGAGCGCTGGGCATGTGGACGTTGGCGCAGAGTTCGGGATGCCGGGCGAGAAACTGGCGGGCGCGGCCGAGGAAGGTGGGGAGCCGGCGGAGTTCGTCCTCCTCAAAGATGGCGACGGCCGTGATGGGGAGGAGGCCGACCATGGAGCGGACCTTGAGGCGAATGGCGTTGCCGTCGGGGAAGCGGAGGACGTCGTAGAAGAAGCCGTCCTCTTCATCCCACATTTCGTCGGCGTTGATGCCGACGCGGTCCATGGCGGCGGTAATCCACATGGTGTGGCAGAAGAACTTCTCGACGAACTCCTCGTAGGCCGGGTAGTGGAGGGCGAGTTCGACGGCGATGCGGAGCATCTGCTGGGAGAAGAAGGCCATCCAGGCGGTGCCGTCGGCCTGTTCGAGATGGCCGCCGGTGGGCAGGGGGGCGCTGCGGTCGAATACGCCGATATTGTCGAGGCCGAGGAAGCCGCCTTCGAAGACGTTGTTGCCGGTGCGGTCTTTGCGGTTGACCCACCAGGTGAAGTTCATGAGCAGCTTGGAGAAGGCGTAGGAAAGGAACTTGAGATCGCCCTGGCCGCCGTTGCGCTGCTTATCGAAGAGGTAGATCTGCATGGTGGCGTAGGCGTGAACGGGGGGATTCACGTCGCCGAAGTTCCACTCATAGGCGGGGATTTGGCCGTTGGGGTGGAGGTAGTCGTTACGGAGCATGAGGTCGAGCTGGGACTTGGCGAAGTCCGGATCGACCATGGCCAGAGGGAGCATATGGAAGGCGAGATCCCAGGCCGCATACCAGGGGTACTCCCACTTGTCGGGCATGGAGATGATGTCGTCATTGACCATGTGGATCCACTCGGCGTTGCGGACGCGGGCGCGGATCCAGGGGGGAGAGCCGGCGTTGACGTTGTGTTCGTCGAGCCACTGGGCGAGGTCGTAGTAGAAGTACTGCTTGGTCCAGAGCATGCCGGCGAGGGCCTGGCGCATGATGCGTTTGCGGTCCTGGTTCGCGAGGACGGCCGGCGGGGTGATGGAGTCGTAGAAGAAATCCGCCTCCGCGAGGCGGGCCTGGAAGATGGAGTCGAAGTCGCGGAAGGGGGTGGCGGAGGGGTTGGCAGTGAGCCGGAGCTGGACGGTGCGGGAAGCGCCGGAGGGGACGGTGAGGAGGTAGTGGGCGGAGGCTTTGGTGCCGGTGCCGGCAGGGTGGATGGCGGCCTGGTGGTTGTGGACGATGTAATCGTTGATGCCGTCTTTGACGTAGGGGCCGGCGTTGGGAGAGTTGAAGAGGCGGCGGTTGTTCGTTTCGTTGTCGGTGAAGAGGAGGGCGGGGGACTCGTCGCAATAGAGGAAGTAATCGGGGAGCGATTCCTGGAAGAGCGGGTCAGTGTGGTGGGCGTGGATGACGGGGGTGCTTTGGCCGTCGAGGCGGCGCAGGGCGGGTATTGAGCCGCCGCCGGACCAGGACCAGGTGTTGCGTAACCAAAGGGTGGGGAGGAGGTGGATGGAGGCGGCGTCGGGACCGCGGTTGGCGGCGGTGATGCGGATGAGGATGTCCTGGGGGCCGGCCTTGGCGTATTCGACGAAGACGTCGAAGTAGCGGTCTTCATTGAAGACGCCGGTGTCGAGGAGTTCGTATTCCAGATCGTGCTTGGTGCGGCGGCGGTTGGCCTCGATCAAGTCCGCGTAGGGGTAAGGGGCCTGCGGGTACTTGTAGAGGTATTTCATGTAGGAGTGGGTGGGGGTGGAGTCGAGGTAGAAGTAGTATTCCTTGACGTCCTCGCCGTGGTTGCCTTCGCTGTTGGTGAGGCCGAAGAGGCGTTCCTTGATGATGGGATCGCGGCCATTCCAAAGGGCGAGGGCGAAGCAGAGAATCTGGTGGGAGTCCGAGATGCCGGCGAGGCCGTCTTCGCCCCAGCGGTAGGCGCGGGAGCGGGCCTGATCGTGGGTGAAGTAGTCCCAGGCGTTGCCGTTCTCGGAGTAGTCTTCGCGAACGGTGCCCCACTGGCGTTCGCTGAGGTAGGGACCCCACTTTTTCCAGGGCGCTGTGCCACCCCGGTCCGCATCGAGGCGTGCCTGCTCGGCGCCTGGCTTGGTTTGTTGTGGCATCCCTACCTCCTTCAGGATGGTGTGGTCACGCCGGTTACAGCGTCATTTTTTGTAGTCGAAATTTGTGGTTTTGATTTTCAGCTGCTTGCTGGCCGAGGTGAGGACGGACTCGTCGACGTAGCTGGTTCCGTCGGGGAGAGAAGAGAAGCGGGCGTTGACGGTGACAACGTCCTGGGGCCCGTCGAGGTAGGTGTTCACACTGAAGGTGCGAAGCTTCCTGGCGGCGGGATCGAAGGCGAAGGCGACTTTGTCGCCGGACTTGACGTAGTCGTTGAAGACGAGGGTTCCAGCGGCTTTGTCGAGGGTGGCCTTGCCGGATTTCTGGGCCTGCTGCAGGTCGGCGGGGTTCGGCGGAACGTAGCGGCTGATGAGGCTGCCGAAGCGATCCATGTACTCCTTGAACTCTTCGACCTTCTTTTCGACGATTCTGCCTTTGAGTCCGTGGGGAGTCTTCTTTTCCGGCGGCGCGGTGATGGGGACCTTCACTACTTTGCCGTCGGGGCCATAGTGGCACTCCTTTTGGTCCATCCGTTTGACCTCGCCCTTGAGGCTGAGTTCGGTGGATTCGGTCCAGGTGTAGGCCTGGAGGCGCTGGTGGTTCTCGGCGATGGCCTGCTTGACGGCGGCGAGGCGCTGCTGGACCTCGGGCGCGGGAGTCTGCGCGGAGGCGGAGGCGGCGATGAGGATTGAGATAGCGAGATATTTCATGGCTGTGGCTCAATTCAGGGGGACGGCGGCTTGGAGAGAGAAGATGAGACGGGTTTCGGAGGGCACGTTGAGCTGCTTGCCTTTGGCACCGGCGGCGGAGATGGCGCCGACGCCACCGCCGACCACGGCACCGATGGCGGCCGCGCTGCCGCCGCCGGCCAGGGCTCCGATGCCAGCGCCCAGAGCGCCGAGGCCGACACCGCGGCGGAGAGCTTTCCTGGACTTGCTCTTGCCTTTTGCGTCGATATCGTCGAAGGCGGTGGAGAGGCCATAGGTTTTGCCTTTGAGATTGACCTCGCGGAGACGGAGCACCATTTCCTTGCCTTCCTGGATGGATACGACTTCGATGATGGCGTCGGTGCCGCGGGGGATGGCGGTTTCGCTGCCGACGAGAACGGGGTCGTCAACGGAGGCGCGGTAGCGCGCGCCGGCCTGGGCGGTGTTGCCGTCGATGACGTCGATGGTGCGGACGATGATTTGGGTGCCGGTGGGAATAGTCACTTGAGCGGAGGCGGGTAGCGCCAGAGCAGCGAGCATCAGGATGACTGCAAATACAGAGATGAGTTTCATGGCGTTTGTTCCTTGAGCTATTCGATGACGGGGAGACTGGATGCGATCTGCAGGTCGAGGATCTTTTCGACCTGATTCTCGATCTGCAGGAAGCGGGCAGCGAGGATTGGATTGAGCGCCTGGCTGAATTTTTGGACGTACTGCCGCTTGAGCTGAGTGCGCCTGGCGTCGAGATCCAGGACGCCCATGGCGAGCTTGGTAGCGATGGCGGGCGTGAGGTTGCCATAGCTATCGGCGTAGAGCTTGATGAGCGCGATACGTTCGTCGGCGAGGACGGTGAGGGCCTTGTCGTAGCTGTTGTAAACGGGCCAGAACTTGGCCGCCTCGTCAGGGGTAAGGTCCATCAGTTCGGTGAAGATGCCGACCTTCTCCTTTTTCACATCCTTGCGGAGGAGGTCGACGTAGGCTTTGAGGTTGGCTTCCTTGTTTTCGGAAGGAGACGGGGCCTGCTGCGCGGCAGCGAGGAACGTACAAGCAAGGAGCGCAGCGACGGGGGGTGAGAGGGTCTTGAGGTTCATGGCTAAGGATCCTTAATCATAGAGCTTGACACATCTTATGGTCGAAGGCGAGAGGGATCAAGCTCGACGTACTCCTGATTGACAGGGCGGCGTTCGGTTTGCAGAGTAGGGAAGTCTTGGGGGTTCTGAGATTCGGCGATCAGCCGGCAGGAGGCGTCGGAACTCAGGACGCGGACGGCGCCAAGCAGGATGCCGAACTGCTCACTGCGGAGGTATTCCGCCGCGGTGGCGGAATCGTTCCAGTCTGCGATCCACACCATATGCCCGGGCTCTTCCCGATCTTCAAAGACAGCGGTACGGATGTGGCCGTCGCGCTGATGCCCGATCAGGTCCTCAAAGGCGCGAGAGAACTCGCGGCGCTTACCGGGCTTGAGAGTGAATTCGATCACCACGGAACATGGCTTTGCAAGGCGAGAGGGCATAGGACACTCCGGAGGGATCAACCGAGACACAAAGGGGGGTTGCAAATTGGGTGCCAAATGCGGGGCTGCCTTGAAATCGTAAGAGTAGTGCGGATTAGGGGGGGGAAGGGGTGCGGCGACTGGCTGAGGCTGTCTCCGGATTTCGTATTGAAACCAAATACGGTCGCGAGCGGGATCGAGGCATTGGAGGGGTTGACGTAGAATGAGAGCTGCCATGGTACTGCCTCCGTTCGTGCTGGTGGAACTGATGACGGGTGCGGTGATTCTATCCGTGGCGTTGTTCCACTTGGGATTGGCTTGGCACTCGGTGCGCCCGAAGCTGAATGTTTTGTTCTTCTTGCTGGGCGCTCTAGTTGCAGGCGGGGCCTTTGCGACGCCACTGCGGTATCTGCCGACGACGATACCGGATTTGGTGCTAGGGGCAAAGGTGATGATGGGACTGATTCTGGCATATGGCGTAGTGCTGGTTTGGTTTGTCAGGGAGTACGCGGGGATCAGGGAAAGGCGGATGGCGTGGGTAGTGACAGGGCTGGGGGCGCTGGCAATCCTTGCGCATATCTTGCTTCCTCACAGCATGATGTTCGACCGGATATGGGGTGTCCGGAGTGTCAAGATGCTGGGCGGAGGCACGATGAACGTCCTGCAGGGGACGCGCCACCCGATGCTGTTGGCGGCGAATCTCTTTGGAGTTCTGGTGGTTGGTTACGTGGCTGGCGCCGGGTTTGTGCTTTGGAGGAGAAGGGAATCGAGAGACCGGGCGATTGCGTACACCGCGGGGTTCGGCCCGCTGGTGCTGGTGGCATACCCCTATAGCCTGGCCGTGAATCGAGGCTGGATTGAGAGTCCGGTTCTCTACACGCACGCGTTCATCGCGCTGGCGCTGGTGATGAGCTACGACATTGTGCGGGACACGGTGAAGTCGATTGCACTGAGCAAGGAGATTGAGGAGAACGAGCGAAAGTGGAGGTCGCTGCTGGAACATGTATCGTTGCTGGTGGTGGCCTTCAACAAGGAAGGCATTGTGGAGTACGTGAACCCGTACTTCCTGAGCGTGACGGGTTGCGAGCTGAAGGAGACGGTAGGGAAGAAGTTTTCGCAGTTCCTGCCAAGTGAGGAGTCGCAGGAACTGGAAGCCACGTTCGAGAGGGCCATTCGTGGGGAAGGGCCGGAGCAGTCGCAGACGGGCCTGACAGGAAAGGACGGCGTGCGGCGAGTGCAGTGGTGGAGTGCGCTCGTACGGGGACAGCACGAGGAAGTGACTGGAATGTTGAGCATTGGCCTGGACCGGACGGAGAAACTGGAGGCGGAGAAGGCGAGGAACCAGGCGCTGGCCGAATTGAAGGCGCTGAAGGAGCAACTGGAGGCGGAGAACCAATACTTGCGGTTGGAGTTTGAGGGCACGGTTGATTCGAGCGATTTCATTGGCAAGAGCGATGCGGTGAGGTATGTGCTGCATAAGATTGAGCAGGTGGCAGCGACGACGGCGACGGTACTGATCGAAGGAGAGACGGGGGTAGGAAAGGAGCTGGTGGCGCGGGCGATTCACAAGGGGAGCACGCGGAGCCAGATGCCGTTTGTGCGGGTGAATTGCGCGGCGTTGCCGCCGAGCCTGGTGGAAACCGAGCTGTTCGGGCACGAGCGCGGAGCGTTCACCGGAGCAGACCGGGTGAAGCAGGGCCGTTTTGAGCTGGCGGATGGCGGAACGTTGCTGCTGGACGAGATTGGGGAGCTGGCGCTGGACGTGCAGGCCAAGCTGCTGCGGGTGCTGCAGGAAGGGGAGTATGACCGGGTGGGCGGGACGAAGACGCGGAAGGCCGACGTGCGGGTGATCGCATCAACGAACCGGAACCTGAAGCAGGATGTGCTTGCGGGCAAGTTCCGTGAGGATCTCTACTACCGGCTGATGGTGTTTCCGATCAGCGTGCCGCCGCTGCGTGAGCGGAAGGAAGACATTCCGATGCTCGTGCATTTTCTGGTGCAGAGGCTGGGCTTGAAGCATGGGCGGACGGCGCAGGAGATTCCGATGTCGCTGATCCGGCAATTGACCGAGAGGGAGTGGCCGGGCAACGTGCGGGAGCTGGAGAACGTGCTGGAGCGGGCGGTGATTACAAGCCGGGGCCAGATCCTGAAGCTGCCCAGCGATGTAGTTCTTGAGGGGAAAGGGAAGCGCGAAGCGAATGGCGAGGGCGAGGTAATGACGCTGGATGCGGTAGAGCGGCGGCACATTGAGGAGACGCTAGAGAGAACGAAGGGACAGATTGCCGGGCCGGGCGGGGCGGCGGAGATACTCGGATTGCACCCGAATACGTTGCGGGGCCGGATGGCGAAGCTGGGTGTGAAGAGGCCGTAGCAGCCACGGGGCGGCCGGCGCGGCGCACGGCTAGAGAGCTTTGAGGCCGGCGGCGCGGAAGATCTGGCAGGCGCGTTCAGTGGCGGAGGGGTGAGGGGGTTCTACGTTGGCCAACGCGTAGGCCATGCCGAGTTCTTTCCACTTGAAGCCTCCCATTTGATGGAAGGGGAGGACGTCGACGCGCTGGACGCTGCCGAGGGACCTGGCGAACTCGGCGATACGGGCGATGTCGTCGTAGTCGTCGGAATGGCCGGGGACGAAGACGTAGCGGAGCCACATAGGGCGCGAGGCGGCGGCAAGGCGGCGGGCGAAATCAAGGACGGGCTCGACGGGAGCGGAGACGAGACGCTGGTGCCGTTCGGGCGTCCAGGACTTGATGTCGAGGAGGACCAGATCGGCAAGGCGGAGCTGCTCGTCAGTGAGGCGATGACCGAGAGCGCCGTTGGTGTCGAGAGCGGTGTGGATGCCGAGTTGTTTGGCGGCTTCGAAGAGGCGGCAGACGAACTTGTGCTGCATGAGAGGTTCGCCGCCGCTGATGGTGAGGCCGCCGCGCATGGCGTTGAGGCCGTGACGATACTTGCGAAGCTCGCTGACGGCGCGGGCGAGCGGCACGGGGATGCCGTTGGTCATCTTCCAGGTGTCCGGATTGTGACAGTAGAGGCACTTGAACTGGCAGCCGGTGAGCCAGGCGACGATGCGGACACCGGGGCCGTCCAGCGTGGAGCCGGTGGTGAATGAGTGGAAGAAGCCGAGGTCGCCGGAGACGAGGGCGGCCTGCACCTCCTGTTCGGAGACGTGAATGCCCTGCCCGGTGCGGAGTTCGTACGGGGTGGGTGCTTCGAGGTTGACTCTTTGGCTCATATCAGCTCACGGAAAGGCCTGTCAGCCCGCCGAATGGAAAGTGCGGCGGATGACGTCGAGCTGTTGTTCGCGGGTGAGGCGGACGAAGTTGACGGCGTAGCCGGAGACGCGGATGGTGAGGTGGGGGTAGTTTTCGGGGTGCTCCATGGCATCGAGGAGCGTTTCGCGATTGAGCACGTTGACATTCATGTGATAGCCGGTGGCGCTGAAGAAGGCGTCGAGGATGGAGGTGAGGTTCTCGATGCGGTCTTCGGAGACGCGGCCGAGGCTTTGGGGGACGAGGGTGGCGGTGAGGCTGATGCCGTCGGCGGCGTCGCGGTAAGGGATCTTGGCGACGGAGGCGGCGGAGGCGTGCAGGCCGTGCTTTTCGCGGCCGTACATGGGATTGGCGCCGGGGGCGAAGGGCTCGCCGAGGCGGCGGCCGTCGGGAGTGTTGCCGGTGGCTTTGCCGTAGACGACGTTGGAAGTGATGGTGAGCACGGACTGGGTGTGGAGGGCGTTGCGGTAGGTGGGGTACTTGCGCAGCTTCTTCATGAAGGTGGAGACGATCCAGGTGGCGAGCTGATCGACCTGGTTGTCGTTGTTGCCGAACTGCGGGTATTCGCCCTCGGTGATGTAGTCGGTGATGAGGCCGGACTCATTGCGAACTGGAGTGACTTTGGCGTGGCGGATGGCGGAGAGGGAGTCAGCGGCGACGGAAAGTCCGGCCATGCCGAAGGCCATGGTGCGGAGGGGTGCGTAATCGTGGAGGGCCATTTCTACACGCTCGTAGGCGTATTTGTCGTGCATGTAGTGGATGACGTTCATGGCGTTGACGTAGACGCCGGCGAGCCAGTCCATCATGCGTTCGAAGCGGGCGATGACGTCGTCGAAGATGAGGACCTCGCCCTGCGCGGGCTGCTCTCTGGGGCCGATCTGCTTGCCGCTGACCTCGTCGCGGCCGCCGTTGATGGCGTAGAGCAGGAGCTTGGCGATGTTGGCGCGCGCGCCGAAGAACTGCATTTGTTTGCCGACCAGCATGGGGGAGACGCAGCAGGCGATGGCGCCGTCGTCGCCCCAGGAGCGGCGCATGATCTCGTCGTTCTCGAACTGGATGGAGCTGGTGTCGATGGCGACTTTGGCGGTGAAGCGGCGGAAGCCCTCGGGGAGGCGGGGCGAGTACCAGATGGTGAGATTGGGTTCCGGGGCGGGGCCGAGATTGTAGAGGGTCTGAAGGAAGCGGAAAGAGGTTCTGGTGACGAGGGGGCGGCCGTCGTCGCCCATGCCGCCGATGGATTCGGTGACCCAGGTGGGATCTCCGGCGAAGAGTTCGTCGTATTCGGGGCTGCGGAGGAAGCGGACGATGCGGAGCTTGATAACGAAGTCGTCGATGATCTCCTGCGCCTGAGATTCGGTGAGCAGGCCGGCGGCGAGATCGCGCTGGAAGTAGATATCCAGGAACGACGAGGTGCGGCCCAGGCTCATGGCGGCGCCGTTCTGTTCCTTGACGGCGGCGAGGTAGCCGAAGTAGAGCCACTGGACGGCCTGGCGGGCGTTGGCGGCGGGGACAGTGATGTCGAAGCCGTAGGAGGAGGCCATTTGAGCGAGTTCGCCCAGGGCGCGGATCTGCTCGGCGAGTTCTTCGCGGTCGCGGATGATCGAGTCAGTGGACATCTCGGCGTCGAGCGCGTCTTTTTCGCGTTTCTTGATCTCGATCAGGCGGGCGACGCCATAGAGGGCGACGCGTCGGTAGTCGCCGATGATGCGGCCGCGGCCGTAGGCATCTGGAAGGCCGGTGAGAATGTGAGACGAGCGGCAGCGCCGGATGTCGGCGGTATAGGCATCGAAGACGGCGTCGTTGTGTGTTTTGCGGTACTTGGTGAAGGCCTCGGCGACATGCGGATCTGGCTCATAGCCGTAGGCCTTGAGGGCATTGAGGACCATGCGCAGGCCACCGTTGGGCATGATGGCGCGCTTGAGAGGCGCTTCGGTCTGGAGGCCGACGATGATCTCGTTGTCCTTGTCGATGTAGCCGGGGCCGTGGGCGGTGATGGAGCTGGGAATGGGCGAGATGTCGAGAACGCCCTGCTCACGTTCTTTGAGGAAAAGCTGGTTGAGGCGGTCCCAGAGCATCTTGGTGCGATCGGTGGCGGGGGCGAGGAAGGAGTCGTCGCCATCGTAAGGCTCGATGTTCTGCTGGATGAAGTCGCGGACGTCGATTTCGTTTTGCCAGAGTCCAGGCCGGAAGGCGGCCCAAGGGGTAGATTGCACTGTAGTCACAGATCCTCCGGTGGCGGACGGAATTCAGAGATTGCCGGCAAGGCCGAGCAGGCGGCCGGTGTGACGGGCGATCATGATCTCTTCATTGGTGGGGATCACCCAGGCAGAGACCGGGCTGCCGGGTGTGGAGATGAGGGCCTGGCGGCTTTCGTTGGCCGCGGCATCGAACTGGATGCCGAGCCAGGCGGAGGCCTGGCAGATGCGGCGGCGGATCTCGGGCGAGTTTTCACCGATGCCGGCAGTGAAGACGAGAGCGTCGATCCCGCCGAGGGTAGCCGCCAAAGCGCCGATGTGTTTGGCGCACTGGTAGACGAAGTAGTCCACGGCAATGCGGGCGGCAGGGGCATCACTGGGGAGGAGATCCCGCATGTCGTTGCTGACTCCTGAGATGCCGAGGAGCCCGGATTTCTTGTAGAGAATGGCCTCCACCTCACTGGCGGAGAGGCCGAGTTGCTGGAAGAGGTAGAGGACGACGCCGGGATCGAGCGAACCGGGGCGTGTGCCCATGCAGAGGCCATCGAGGGCGGTGAAACCGAGGGTGGAGTCCACGCTCTTTCCATTGCGGAGGGCGCAGAGACTGGCGCCGGAGCCGAGGTGGGCGACGATGACGCGGCCCGGGGCAATGGATGGCGCGATTTCAGGCAGGACGGAGGCGATGTATTCGTAAGAGAGACCGTGGAAGCCGTAGCGCTGAACGCCGGCCTGGCGAATGTGAGCGGGGAGCGGGACGAGTTCGGCGACGGCGGACTGGCCGCGATGGAAGCTGGTGTCGAAACAGGCCACCTGAGGAATGCCGGGGATGCGCTCGGCCACGGCTTCGATGGCGGCGAGGTTATAGGGCTGATGGAGCGGGGCGAGGGGGATGAGCCGGCGGAGATTGTCCATCACCTCGGGCGTGATGACCACGGGGGTTGGGAAATGCGGGCCGCCGTGGACGACGCGGTGGCCGACAGCGACGACGCTGGAGCCGCCGTAGTTCTCGCGGAGCCACCCGGCGAGGGCTTCGATGGCATTGGAGCCGTCCTGAACAGAGGCGGGGAGATCGATATCGGCGATGGAGCTGCCGGAGGCGTCTTTGGCTTTGAGGTGGGGCGCGGTCCCGATGCCGTCGATCTGGCCGCGGGACTCGAGTTCCCAGGGCTGGCCCAGGAGGCGTTTGCAGATGAAGAACTTGAGGCTGGAGGAGCCGGCGTTGAGGATCAATGCAAATTCGGCCATGGCGGTTACCCCTGCTTTCTGCGGGCGTGCGCGGCGAGCTTGGCGACGCCACAGCTGGCGATGCGGGAGCGGACGGAATCGGCGCGGGAGGTGAGGATGATGGGCACCCGGGCGCCCAGGACGAGGCCGGCGGAGTCCGCATTGGCGAGGAAGCTGAGCTGCTTGGCGAGAATGTTGCCGGCTTCCAGGTCGGGGACGAGGAGGATGTCGGGATCGCCGGCGACGGGAGATTGGATGCCCTTGATGCGGGCGGCTTCGGAGCTGATGGCGTTGTCGAAGGCGAGGGGGCCGTCGAGGAGTGCGCCTTTGATCTGGCCGCGGTCGGCCATCTTGCAGAGGGCGGCGGCGTCGAGGGTGGCGGGCATCTTCGAGTTGATGGTTTCGACAGCGGCAAGGATGGCGACCTTGGGTTGATCGAGACCGAGGTTGCGGCAGAGGTCGATGGCGTTCTGGCAGATGTCGGCTTTGTCTTCGAGGTTGGGGGCGATATTGATGGCGGCGTCGGTGATGACGAGGACCTTGTGATAGGTGGGGACGTCCATGACGAAGACGTGGCTGATGCGGCGGCCGGTGCGCAGGCCCGTTTCGCGGGCAACGACGGCGCCGAGGAGTTCGTCGGTGTGGAGGCTGCCCTTCATGAGCAGCTCGGCACGGCCGAGGCGGACGAGTTCGACGGCTTTGGCGGAAGAAGCGTGGGAGTGGGGCGCGTCGACGATCTCGACGCCGCCAAGGTCGATATTGGCGGCGCGGGCGATCTCCTGGATGCGGGCGGCTGGGCCGACAAGGATGGGTTCGATGAGGCCGAGTTGGCCTGCCTCCACGGCGCCGGCGAGGGCGGACTGCTCGCACGGGTGGGCAACTGCGGTGGGGATGGCCGGGAGTTCTTTGCACCGGGCAAGGAGGTTGTCGTACTTGCCGGAGCCGGTGGGATGGGTCATGTGAATGTCCTTTCTGAGCGAGGCTGTGGGGACCGCTGGTTACACGGACTGACGGGCGCGCGAGCCGGTCTCCTTCAGGAGGAGGACGAGGACCACCGCAAGCGCCACGCCATAGAGAAGAGGCTCAAAGGCGGCCTGGTAGTGGGTGAGTTGGGGTTGGGCCGCACCGCTGGAAACCTGCTGGAAGAGACGGCCGAAGACAGGTCCGAGCAGGGCGCTGAAGGTGAAATTGACGAAGTTGATGACGCCGGTGGCGGTGCCGCTGAACTGAGGCGGATTGGCCTCCTTGATGACGGTGTAAGGGAGCATGGCGGCACCGGAGGCGACACCGGCGAGCAGGGCGAGGCTATAGGGAGGGAAGACGCCGGGCGGGCCGAAGAGGATGTAGGCGAGGGTGGCGAGCAGCACCATGGCGCCGCCGAGAATGACGGGTTTGCGGCGGCCGATGCGATCGGAGATCAGACCGAGGAGCGGACAGCCGATGATCCAGCCGAAGGGAACGGCGGCGGAGCGGAGGACCGCGGTGGAGTAATCCATCCCGTGAGCGTCCTGGAGGAAGCGGACACCCCAGACCATGTCGAAGATA
>JACQZS010000042.1 GCA_016213725.1 Acidobacteriota bacterium
GCTTCAAGAGCGGTCCCGCGCAACTGACGGTGGAGGCTGTTTCGAACGACTTCCGCGGCGCCACATCGAAAAGGGTCTACGACCTGGTGATCAACCTGGAGCCGCCGCGCGTGACGGCCGATTCCGACCAGCACTACATCAACCTCGGCGGCTCTGAGCTGGTGACGTTCACGGTTTCCGGCTACTGGACAGAGGCCGGTGTGAAAGTGGGCGCACACAAGTTCCGCAGCTTCCCGGTGCCCGGCGGGAAGAGCGCGAACGAACGCTTCTGCCTGTTTGCATACCCGTGGGACACGCCGAAGGACACGGCGCCGGTGGTCTACGCGGAAAACCCGGCGGGCCAGGAAGTGACGGCTCAGTTCTGGTACCGGATCAAGCCGAAAGCGTTCCGCCGCCGCGAGCTGGAGTTGAAGGACGACTTCCTGCAAAAGGCCGTGAACGACATCGAGCCGGGCGGATCCGGCGATCTGCTGGAGCGCTTCCTTCATATCAACCGGGACATCCGGCGGCAGAATACCGAATTCATGGCCGGCCTGAAAGACCAGAGCGAGCCGCGCTTCCTGTGGAATGAGCCGTTCCAGCAGCTTTCGAACTCGAAGGTGGAGGCGCTGTTTGCCGACGTGCGGAGCTACATCTATGAGGGCAAGAAGGTAGACCAGCAGGTGCACCTGGGCTTCGATCTGTCGAAGGTGAAGCAGGCGCCCGTGCTGGCGTCGAACGCGGGGAAGGTGATCTTCGCCGATCGCCTGGGCATCTACGGCAACTGCGTGGTGGTGGACCACGGCTACGGGCTGCAATCGATCTACGGCCACCTGAGCAAGATGGAAGTGAAGAAGGGCCAAATGGTGAAGCGCGGAGAGGAACTGGGCCGCAGCGGCGCCACAGGGCTGGCCGGTGGAGACCACCTGCACTTCTCCATGCAGGTGGACGGCGTGCAGGTAAATCCGATTGAGTGGTGGGACGAGCACTGGCTGAAAGACCGGATCTTCTCGAAACTGCCCAAGCCGTGAGTTGCAGTATGCCGGCGGTTGCTTAAGATAGAGATTCGGAGGACTCAATCCGCAATGGCCCGGCTCGAGGATTTTCGGCTCTCTCAACTCCCGCTGCCCCAGAGGCTGGTGGTGTCGCTAATGCTGGTAGTGATTGGGGTGGGCTATGCCATTGCCACCTACAACCTCTACCTAACCTACAACCTGACCGACGGCGAGCCGGGGCTGACAGTGTCGGACCTGCGGCGCGCGTTCTATGGCCGCCGCGACAACACGAAGATCGCTTCCAAGATTCACGGCGGAAGCATGGAGCAGTTTCTGAAGAAGTCCGGCGACAAGGAGAAGATCCTCTCGTGGATCCAGGACGGCGCGGACCAGAAGGGCTACGAAGCCGTGGTGAAACCGATCCTCACCGAGAATTGCGTGCGCTGCCACAATCCGAACGGACTGCAACGCTTCGCGCCGCTCACCAGCTACGAGGAGTTGATGGTGGTGACGCAGATTGACCGCGGGGAGCCGGTGGGCCTGTGGGCCCGGGTGGCGCACACGCACATCCAGTCGATCGGCCTGATCTTCTTCGTTCTGGCCGGAGTGTTCTCGTTCACCAGCCTGAAGTCCGGCGTGAAGTGCACGGTGATCGTGCTGCCTTTCGCCATGTTGCTGGTGGATTTCGGCGCGCGCTTTCTGGCGAAGTTCGAGCCGGCCGTCGTGTACCTGATGCTCGGCTCGGGCGCCTGCATGGGCGCGCTGTTTGGCGTGCTGATCCTGGTGCCGCTCTACGAAATGTGGCTGAAGAAGGCTTGAGTCACATCCAGGCCAGCGCGCAGAGCTGAATGTTGATGCCCGTCTTCTTGGGCTTCACCGTGACCGTCTCCAGCGCTTCCTCGCCCGGCACGGGGATGGCTTCGATATCGGCCTGAAGCTGCGTTTCCAGCTCCTGGAGCTGCTGTTGCAGGTTCTCGATGGACGTTTCCGCCAGGCCCACGTCTCCGCGCTCCTTGCCGATGCGTGTGGCGGCTTTGGCGGCGGAGCCGATGCGGTTGACGTTGGCGGCGCTGATGGTCTTGCGGCCCATGAAGGCGCCCAGGATGGAGGTGCCGATGGAGAGGACCGAGGACAGCGTCTGGGCGGAAGCCTGCTGCTTCTCCTGTTCGAGCTTCACCTGCGCGCGCTGGATACGGTCTTCGAGCGTCTGCATCTTGGGTGCGTACTTGGCGCGGAGGGCGACCACCTGGCGGTCGCGGGCCTCGCGTGCGGCCTGTTGTGTGTGGATGCGGAAGTCGCGCTCACTCTCGCCGATCTTCGAAACATCGCCGGTGGATGGGCTGCGGAATAGTTCCAGCGTCTGGCTCTGGTAGAGCCATAACGCGTAGCTCTTCTGCCAGGCGGCGTAGTTCTTCGCCTTGGCGGCGGCGGACGGCGGCTCAGAAAAAGTGGCGCCTTCGGCGGGGGCTTTCTCCAAGTCGTTGACCGGCACTTCCACGGCCTCGGCCTGCGCCCAGTCCACTGGAATCGCGGCGTCCGTGATGGGGCAGGCGAACACCGCGTCGCGCACCTCATCGACGCCCAGCTTCGCGTCGGTGAAGTGGACCTGCGCGGCGCAAAGCACGCGCGGCTCATAGTGCAGCACGCCGCCACTCAACGGGACGAAATATTGCGGGATCTCCGGCGGCAGCACGGGCGCCGTGGCGCTGGCGCCATCCGGTACGGCGGTGGCGGCCACTGCCGCGGGCGCGGCCTTAGCGGCCGGCGCGGGAGCGGCCTCGCGACCTTCCATCAGCTTGCGGATCTCCGGCCGCGCCATGGGGCCGCGCAGGTAGGAGAGCGTCCAGCGGGTCTCAAACAGCACCGGCGCATCCTCGTGGACGTTGTTCAGCAGGAAGACTCGATTGCCCAGGCCGGCGAGGGTCTGCTCCATGGCATTGCGGTCGAACTTCGCGCCGGATGATGCCGCTGCGCCTTCCAAGCCTTCCAGCACCCGCGCCTTGTCGCGCTCCGTTTGCAGGCGGCCGATGAACCAGGTGCCGGTGTTGGCCAGGCCTTTGTAGTCGAGGTCCACCGGGTTCTGCGTGGCCAGCACCACGCCCAGGCCGAAGGCACGGGCCTGCTTGAGCAGTGTGAGCAGGGGCTTCTTCGACGGCGGGTTGGCTACGGGCGGGAAGTAGCCGAAGATCTCATCCATGTAGAGGATGGCCCGCAGGCTGGACGTGCCGCTCTGGCCGCGCACCCACGACAGCGTCTGATTGAGCAGCAGGGAGACGAAGAACATGCGCTCGGCGTCGCTCAGGTGGGCGATGGAGAAAATGCTGATACGCGGTTTGCCGGCGGGCGTCCACAGCATGGCGCCGATATCCAGCGCCTCGCCGCTCAGCCAAGCTTCGAAGCCCGGCGAGGCCAGCAGGTTATTCAACGCCATGGCAAGCCCGAAGCGCTCTTTGGACGGATAGAACGAATCCAGATCGAGCACGCCCACCTTCTTGAACGGCGGGTTCTGCACCTGGCCGATGATGGCGGCCAGATCGAGATCCGTGGAGGCGCGCCAGGCGTTGTCGAGGATGGTGGAGAGCAGGATGTGCTCGCGGGATTGCACCGGGTCGGCGTCGATCCCGGCCAGGGCCAGCAGCGAAGTGGCGGTGGAGGCGATGCGGTCGCGCAGGCCCTCGCGGTCGTTCAAGGTGGCGGAGTCGGGCGCGGCGAAAGACTTGAGGATGGACACCGGAATGCCGGCGTCGGAGCCGGGTGTGTAGACCGCGAAGTCACAGGCGGCCTTCATGCGGCGGATACGTTCGCCGTCCTGCTGCCACTGGCCCAGGCCCTTGGTCCACTTGGCCGACTCGGCGGCGGCGAAGACGTCGGGCTCCATGCCTTTGTTGCGCGCCTCGTCGGCGTTCACCCAAGGCTCGAAGTCGGCAGGTTTGAGATCGGGGAAGGTGAGCAGGAGGTTGGCGAGGTCGCCTTTGGGGTCGATGACGATGGCGGGAATGCCGTCGATGGCGGCCTCTTCCAGCAGGCCGACACAGAGGCCGGTTTTGCCGGAGCCGGTCATGCCCACGCACACGGCGTGCGTGGTCAGGTCTTTGCTGTCGTACAGAAGGGTCTGGCCGGATTCCTTGACTCGCCCCAGGTAGAAGGCGCCGAGTTTCTCATAGTCGGGGAGCATCACTGCTCATTGTAGGTGGACTCCGGGTCCTTCGGAGCATCCGGTCCCCGCAGGCGGCGTTTCTCCCGCAGTGCCCGGCGGAGGAGGAACTCGATCTGGCCGTTGAGAGAGCGCAAGTCATCGTCCGCCCATTTCTTCAGGGCGTCCAGTATCTCGCCGTCGATTCGCAATAGGAACGACTTGCGCTCTGCCATCGTCTGCGCGCCTCGTGCTTAGTGTTGCAGCGTGCCGGTGTTCACCACCGGCTGCGCGCTGGTTTCGCCGCACAGAACCACCAGCAGGTTCTGCACCATGGCCGCCCGCTGCTCGCCGTCGAACTGCACCACTTTCTTCTCCGACAACATCTCCAACGCCATCTCCACCATGCCCACGGCGCCTTCCACGATCTTCTGCCGGGCGGCGATGACCGCCGCCGCCTGCTGCCGGCGCAGCATCGCCGCGGCGATCTCGGGCGCATAGGCCAGGTAGCTCAGGCGGGATTCGATCACCTCCACGCCAGCCACCGACAGCCGCTCACTGATCTCGTCCTTCAGGCGCCCGGCGACCTCCACCGTGTGGCCGCGCAGCGAGACCTCATGCTCCATGTGCGAATCATAGGGATACGCTGTCGCCAGATTCCGGATGGCCGCTTCGCTCTGCACGTGCACATAGTGGTCGTAGTCATCCACCTGGAACATGGCCTCCGCGGTGTCCACCACCTTCCACACCACCACGGCCGCAATCTCAATCGGATTGCCGTCCTTGTCGTTCACCTTCATCTTCGACGTCTCGAAGTTCCGCACGCGCAGCGAGACCGGCTTCTTCGTGTAGAAGGGGTTGACGAACCGCAGGCCCGGCGCCGAAACCGTCCCCACATACTTCCCGAAAAGTGTCATCACCACACCCTGATTCGGTTGCACCGTGAAGAACCCGCCCAGGCAGATCAGGTTGAGCACCCACACCACCGCCCAGAAAGCGATGGCGAGAACTGGCTTCTCGCCGTATTCGGCTGCCTGGGCCGAACCGGCGATCATCACAACCGGCAATACCAGCATCACCAGCACCAACAGCAATACCGGGATGCCATTCCAGGCCAAAATCAGCTTTTCCTTCAACATGGTTTCCTCCGCTCGAACCCCGCTCTGAGGCGGTGGCCTTCGCTATTAAAGTGATATCACTTTGCTACTACGAAATCCAGCCAAAGAAGTTCCATATTGTGACCGGAGTCATATCGCACCCCTGTACTCGCGAGTGAAGATAACGATGACGGGGCCGCGCGCTCCGGAGAAAAGAGGAAGGCCAGGACCAATGAAGAGACTGTGGATCGCATTTGCGGCGGTGATCGTCGTGTCGTTCAGCGTGCTGGGTTGGATCGGAACGCGCATTTACCAGGAGATGCCCCCGATTCCGGACCGCGTGGTGACGACAGATGGCAAGGTGGTGATCGGGGCAGGGGAGATCGCCGCCGGTCAAAACGTCTGGCAGTCCATGGGCGGCATGGAGGTGGGCTCCATCTGGGGCCACGGCAGTTACGTAGCGCCGGATTGGACGGCGGATTCGCTGCACCGCGAAATCACCTACGTGCTGGAAGACTGGGCGCGGACAGACTCCGGGAAATCGTACTCGTCGCTCAGCGCGGAAGCAAAGGCCGCCTTGCGGGGACGACTGCAGGAGTTGTTCCGGACGAACACCTACGATGCCGGCACCAACACGCTCCGGCTGGACCGGGCGCGGGCAGCGGCCTTCGAAGCCAACGTGGCCTACTACACACAGCTCTTTCTAAACGGTCAGTCTGCCTATGCGATTCCCGCGGGCGCGGTGACGGATCCGGACCGCGCGCGCAAGCTGACGGCTTTCATCTGGTGGTCCGGTTGGGCGGCGGCGGCCAACCGGCCGAACGACACGGTGAGCTATACGCATAACTGGCCGCACGAGCCGCTGGTGGGCAACGTGCCGACCGGCGAATCCGTGCTGTGGACCGGCGTCAGCATTCTCATGCTGCTGGGCGGCATCTGCGCGCTGGTGTGGTGGTACGCCTCGCAGCCGGCTGAGCCGGAAATGCAGGCGCCGGCCACCGATCCGCTGGCCGGCTGGCGTTCTTCGCCATCGCAGAAAGCGACTCTGAAGTACTTCTGGATCGTCGCGGCGCTAATCCTGGTGCAGATCACGATGGGTGTCGTGGTGGCCCACTACGGAGTGGAAGGCGACGGCTTCTATGGTATCCCGCTCTCGAAATGGGTCCCTTACAGTGTGGCGCGCACGTGGCACATTCAACTCGGCATCTTCTGGATTGCCACGGCGTGGCTGGCGGCCGGGCTCTACATCGGGCCGCTGGTCTCCGGCCATGAGCCGAAGTTCCAGCGCCTTGGAGTGAACGTCCTGTTTGGCGCGCTGCTGGTGATTGTGGCCGGCTCGCTGGCCGGCGAGTGGATGAGCGTGCAGAACAAGCTGACTGACGCGCAGTCCTTCCTCTGGGGCCACCAGGGCTACGAATACGTGGACCTGGGCCGCGGCTGGCAGGTGCTGCTGTTGCTGGGCCTATTTATCTGGCTGGGCCTGGTGATTCGCAGCGTGAAGCCGGCGCTGAAGAACTCCGGCGAGCAGAAGCCGCTGCTCACGCTCTTCCTGATTTCCAGCGGCGCTATCGGACTCTTCTATGGCGCGGGCATCACCTGGGGCCAGCATACGCACCTGAGCATCGTCGAATACTGGCGCTGGTGGGTAGTGCACCTGTGGGTGGAAGGGTTCTTTGAAGTGTTTGCCACCACGGTGATCGCATTCTTCTTCACGCGGCTGGGCCTGATCCGGCCGAGACTGGCGGCAAAGTCCGCGCTGCTGTCGGCCACCATCTACCTGGCCGGCGGCATCATCGGCACCTGCCACCACCTCTACTTCTCCGGCACCCCCACCGTCGCCCTTGCCTGGGGCTCGGTCTTCAGCGCCCTGGAAGTCGTTCCCCTCGTCCTCGTCGCCTACGGCGCCCTCGACGACCTCCGCCGCGGCCGCTCCACCGAATGGGCCCAGCGCTACAAGTGGCCCATCTACTACTTCGTGGCCGTGGCCTTCTGGAATATGCTCGGAGCCGGCCTCTTCGGCTTCATGATCAATCCCCCCATCGCCCTCTACTACATGCAGGGCCTCAACACGACGCCCGTCCACGGCCACGCCGCCCTGTTCGGCGTCTACGGCATGTTGGGCATCGGCCTCATGCTCGTCTGCCTCCGCGCCATGGGCCACCTCGAATCCTGGTCCGACAAGACCATGAAGTTCGCCTTCTGGGCCATGAACGGCGGCCTCTTCGCCATGACCGTCGGCAGCCTCCTCCCCGTCGGCCTCCTCCAGACCTGGGCCTCCGTCGAAAAGGGCTACTGGTACGCTCGCTCCAGCGAGTTCCTCCAGACCCCCACCATGCAGACCCTCCGCTGGCTCCGCGCCCCC
>JACQZS010000044.1 GCA_016213725.1 Acidobacteriota bacterium
CATAGTGCCGGGACCGCCCATGGCCTGAAAGGTATTGAAGAAGGCGCAGTTGTTCTCGACGGCGAGCTTGGCCTGCACGGAGACGAGTTGGGGGAGCGATGCGACGGTGCCGATGGTGCCGCCGGCTTCCCGGGCGCCGCGGTCCATGGGGCTCATCATGAGAATGGAGGCCTCCGGAACGGCGGTTTTGACGCGGCGGATGATCTCGCGAACATCCTTGGGGTAGCTGGTTTCCACGTAGTTGCGGTAGCCGCTTTCATTGGTGCCGTAGTTGATGATGACGAGACTGGGTTTGGCGAGGCGGAGCTCTTCCATCCAGTGGTCTCCATTCATGTGGGACGCCAGCACGCCGGCCCAGGTTCCGTTGAGGCCGATGCTGTCGTAGACGACGCCGGGCGGTTGCTTGTGGAACTCGACGTCAAACAGGCGCACCTTGCCCTGGGTGACGCGGAGGCTGAACTCCTGTGCATCGGCGGGCACGTCAAAGTCCTGTTCGACGGCCGCCACCTGGGGCATGTTGGTGTCGAGCGTGCCGACATCGATGCCGCCTGCGGTGATCTGGACCTGCCCACCCTCTGGTTGGCCGAGATAGGAGATGACGAGGTGCGTGTGGCCGGGCTTCTTCAACTTGATGGTGCTGGATGCGCCGGTAGAGCCGATGAAACTAACGCCGCCCAGGCCGTAGCGGCCGTCGGACTGTTTCTTGAGAGTGGCGGGATCCATTTGCCAGCCCTGGAAGGAGACATCGACGCCGCGGTGGGCATACCAGGCCCAGGGCTTCCCGATGAGGTAGGTGCCGTGGCCGGCATCGCCGAAGCGGGTTTGGAGAAAGTTGCGGACGTCGGCGGTGATGAGATCGGCGGTGGTGGGGGAGTCTCCGTAGTGGAGGATGCGCGTGACGGCGCCAGGCTGCTGGCGTTCCGTCTTGAGCAGCGCCTCGTAGAATGCGTCCATGGCACCGTTGGGGTCGACGATGCGCGCCTCGTCCCGGCGCAGGTGGGAGGCATCGGGCTTGAGGCGCTCCATCTCCTCTTCCATGGGGTCGGAGCTGTGTGAGCGAGGCTGGAAGTCGAGGATGGTAGTGGCCGCGGCCCACTCATAGATGCGCCAGTTGTACCACTGCGGGATGTATTGGGGCAGCGTGATCATGAGGCCGAAGGCGGCCAGGGTGAGCAGCGGTTTGAGGGGCCAGGGCGACTTCATGATCGTGTCAGAACTTGGTGTAGAGGAACGGCGCGGCGCCGGTGACCGCGACATATTCGATCGCCAGGACCAGCAGCGTGAGTACGGCGGCCTGGGCATAGAACGGGACTTTGACGAACAGGCCGGAGCAGAAATCGGCCACTTTTCTGGGGAGATAGTGGGCGACGACGGCTACGGCGATGACGACGGAAATGGGCAGCGAGATGTTGGCAAGGCTGGCGGTGAGCGAGGCGATGCGGGAGAGCACTTCGACGGCGTTGTCCAGCGAGGAGGCGCGGAAGAAGACCCAGGCGAAGACAACGAAGTGGATGGTGAGCAGACGCGAAAGGAAGCGCACCGCCGGATTTGTGGACGGAGCAGGATTGCCGCGGGCGGCGCGGAAACCGTGATGGATAGCGAGAGCGGCGCCGTGCAGCGCGCCCCAAATGACGAAGTTCCCACTGGCGCCGTGCCACAGGCCGCCCAGCAGCATGGTGACGAAGAGATTCGTGTAGGTGAAGAGCTTCCACTTGGAGCGCAGGCCGGGGAGCGAGAAGTAGAGGTAATCGCGCAGCCAGTTGGAGAGGCTGATGTGCCAGCGGCGCCAGAATTCGCTGATATTGAGGGACTGGTAGGGGCGGTTGAAGTTCTCGGGCAGCTTGAGGCCGAGGAGTTGGGCGCTGCCGATGGCGATGTCAGAGTAGCCGGAGAAGTCGTAGTAGAGCTGAAGGGCGTAGGCGTAGACGCCGATGAGGGCTTCCAGGCCGGTGTAGAGGTTCGGCGTGTCGAAGACCCGGTTGGCCAGGTTTTCCGCGAGGTAATCGGCGATGAGGAACTTCTTGAGCAGGCCCAGGCCGATGCGCCAGAGGGCGCGGCCGCTATCGCTGTCGGCGAGGGTTCTGCCCGTCTTTTCCATTTGAGGGGCCAGGGTGAGGACGCGGGTGATGGGGCCGCTGAGAGTGGTGGGGAAAAAGGTGACGGATGTGATATGGGTGAGCAGGCTGCGAACGGGCTTGCCGTCTTTCCGGTAGAGGTCAATGGTATACGTGAGCGACTGGAAGCAGTAGAAAGAGATGCCCAGCGGGAAGGTCCAGTGCCACTCGGCGGGCTTGGTGTGCGTGAGGCCGGCCCAGGAGGCGAGGAAGAAGGGCATGTACTTGAACGACGCGAGGATGGCGAGGTTCATCAGGACGCTGGAGGTAACCAGGGTGCGGCGGGTGTGCGGATTGGTGAAGCGGCCAAGCCCGAGGCCGATGGAGTAGTCGATGAGGGCGGCGGAAGGGATGAGGGCGAGGTAGAAGAGGTCCCACTTCGCGTAGAAGAAGAGATTGGCGAAGAGCAATACGGACAGGCCGGCGGTCCTCCAACGCTGCACGGGCCAGTACAGCAGGAAGACAGCCGTCAGGAATACGAAATAGAGAGAACTGGAAAGAAGCATGCGCGAGCGCGCGCGGGCGCAAACCTCTAATTATAGCGGGCGGCTAAGGGTGCAGGTGGTTGGTGCGCAGCCAGGCCAGCAGGGCGGAGGGGCGGTCGGTTTGGATGCCGGTGACGCCCGCCTGGATGGCCTTCTCCCAATCTTCGGGGTTGTCGGTCTTGCCCTGGCGGTCGAGGAAGGCGTCGCAGCCGGCGGCGAGGGCAAGCTGGACGAGTTCGGGCTTGAAGTCGCCCCCAGAGAAGGCGATGGCGCGCGGCTTGAGATCGGCGAGGCTCTGCTTGAGAAGGGACTCGTTGACGGCTTCGGGCATACAGGGCCAGCCGGGGCGAAGTTGAACGAGGTCGCGCAGGAGTTGAAAGCCGCCGTAGGTGAGGATGGAGTCGCGCATGCCGTGCTGCTCCACCGCGCCGACGATGGCGGCGGGGAGGGCTTGCTTGACGTCGAGGTAGATGCGGATCCTGCCTTTGGCGAGGGACAGCACATCGTCGAACGTCGGCAATGATTCGCCTTCTGACAGCGCATCGTGCTTGATCAGTAGTTGGCCGCGAGAGGAGGTGCGCAGATCGGTTTCGATGTAGTCGCAGCCCAGGTCAATGGCGGCCTGGTAGGCCGCGAGAGAGTTCTGCGGTTGGTTTTCGTGAGCGCCGCGGTGCGCGATGACCTGGATCTTGCGAGCCATGAATTCATCCTACGGCGGTCATCGGGCAGGGTGGGATACGGCGAGGTACGAGTCCAGATGGCTCTGGATGGTTTGGGCGAGGCGGGACTTGTTTTGAGACCGCGCCAGAGCGAGGGCGCGCCGGGTTGCAGCGATGGCTTCCGACCGGCGGCCGGATTGGGCGTAGGCGGCTCCGAGGATATCCAGGATCATGGGATCTTCGCCGCCGGCGAGTTTGACTGCCTTCTCCAACGGATGGATGGCCTCGCGCGGGCGGCCGCTCATGGCCAGAGCCAATCCCAGGTTGTTCAAAGCGTCCTTGTTCTCCGGGTCCAGCTCGACTCCTTTCTGGAGGTGGCGGACGGCCTCGGCGAAATCGCCGCGTTGTGCAAGCAGGGCTCCGAGGTTGGCGTGGGCCGAAGCATAAGAGACGTTGATGGCCAGCGCCTGCCGGAAATGCGATTCCGCCAGCAAAGGCATCTGTTTGCGGACGAGGGCTTCGCCGAGATTGTTGTGGGCCTCCGGGTATTCAGGGTTGAGTTCGAGCGCCTTTTCGTAGTTTGCGATGGCTTCTTCGAGCTGTCCGGTTTCCATGAGTACGAAGCCAAGATTATTGCGGGGGAGGGCCTCGGCGGGGTTGAGCGCGATTGCCGTTCTCCACTCGCGGGCGGAGTCAACCAGTTTGCCTGTGTTCATCAAGTCCGTTGCGGAATCGACGATGCGGTAGTAGTCGGCTACGGGTGCGCCGAGCCGTTGGAAGGAGCGAGGTTCGACATTTACGAATTCAGGGAGATTGACGGCGCGATTGGCGGCGGTGGAGTTCTCCACCAGGATGGGCGGCGAGTCGTTGCCTTGCTCATCGATGTGGGTGAGGGACATCTGCGTGTAGGGAGACCGGCTCTTTGAGGAAAAGACCATCCAGCGGCCATTGGGGCGCATGAACTGGCCGTTGCGCGCCTGGACTAAGACGAGCCAGCGGCCGTCTGGTGAAAGCTTTGGGAAGCTGTTGCTCAATCCATTGGCGGACGCGCCGGCGATGGGCTCAGGCTTTCCGCCGCGGCCCTGATTGAAAGGAATGCGGTAGAGATCGTAGCGGACCAGAGTTTCATTGGGGTCGTTGGCCGAGAGAGCCAGGGGCTTGCCGGGAGCATACGCGTCTTGGGCGTTGGCGCGGGCGAAGCTGTGCCAAACCTGGATTCCGCGGGTGGGCTAAAAGACCTGGAGAAAGCGGTAGTCCTTGAAATTGGCGACGTAATAATTGGCGATGAGGTCCTTCGGGTATCGCCGGCGTTCGTAGGCGTTCTGTGGGGGCCGGGGTCGTTGATCGTGGTGACGACGAAGCGGCCGTCGGGCGAGACCTGGGACATGAAGCCAACTCGCAGTTTGCCGCTCAGCTTGCCACTGAAAGTACTCCACGCGATGATGTTTTCCTGACGGATGTGTGTGACCGGTCCAACCGGGGTCAGCGCGTATAGGCCCTTGTCGTTCTGCGGCATGTCCACGTCCATGCCGAGGTACCTGCCTTCCGAGGAGAACGAATGGCAATTGGCGCAGCTATGAATCCCGGTCATCAGGACGGTGCTGTTTGGTTGCGTGACGTCCCGCAGTCACCATGCGATGGGGGGGGCCGCCTTGGGAGCGAGAGGCTTGATCACCCCCTTTTCCGTCTCGGCTGGCATGAGCGGCACATCGCGGTAGAAGATGGGGGCACCGACGGAATCAGTGGAGGTGTGGATGGAAGTAGAGCCGAAAGAAATCGGCGTAGCGGAGGATTCCGCGCTGTATCCTCTGATCGTGATCGTGGCGGGAGCCCGGGTAGAGCGCTGCTGGATATTTCGCCAGAACTCTTCGCCGGGCCGCCAGACGCGCGCAGCGGCCTGGCGGGTCGACAAGGCCGGGGGGCGATTGGTGGGAGCGACCGCGCGTTGATCGATCACTCCGATCTTCATGCTCTCCCATAGGCGGTGTCATTGAGCGCCGGATCGCGGTCCTCGAAGGCCACTTCGATTCTCCAGAAGGCGGCCCGGGTTGGATCGCGATACTCAAATGCCGGGGCGGGGAACCCCGAAGGAAAGATGCTGCCCCGGGAGGGATAGTCGATGACCAGCGGCGTCTATGTCCAGCCTTGGAAGGGCAGAAAGAGCGGCAGAGACGCCGCGAACGGGGCTTTCAACACGGTTCCTATTGTATGCGGAGGGCGTGCCGATCCAGGCTGCGAAGGCAGTCCGGATCGGCGCAGAGAGGGGGTGCGAAATTCAGAAGTTGAGGCGGAGGCTCAACTGGATCATGCGAGGATCACGTGCGCCGGTGAACCGGCCGAAAGTGGGACTGACCTGATTGCCGGAGGCGTCGAATCTGGCTGAGGTATCCAGGCTCGAGAACTGGGTGTGATTCCAGGTGTTGAAGAATTCCCCTCGGAACTGGAAGTACCGCTGTTCGCTGAAGAGCGGAATGCGCTTGGCGATGGAGATATCCCAGTTGTTCACGCCTGGGCCGTACATGGAATTCTGGCCGGCGTTTCCGAAGTCGCGGAGGGCGGGACGCCCGAAGGCGGCAATGTTGAAATTGCGGTCGAAGGTGCGCTGATCCTTGGGCAGGTATGTATCGCCGGTGATATTGACGCGAGCGCCTTCGGTGGAGCCGGTGATGTCGGCCCCGTCCGTGGTGGAAAATCCAGGCGTGAACGGGCCGCCGGAGATGAAAGAGGTTATGCCGGAGATCTGCCAGTTGTCGGTAACCCAGCCCAGGGGCTTGCTGCTGACTTTCTTGCCCAAGTTGGGGATGTCCCAGATGTAGTTGGCGACAAAGACGTGGCGGCGGTCAAAACCGGCTGGGCCGTAATTGCGGCTGGACGCGGCGAAGTAGGGGCTGATCCCTGTGGTATCGGAATCAGCCACGCCCATCGTGCGCGACCAGGTATAGGCGATGCCGAACTGGAGGCCGCGGGTGAAGCGGCGGTTGGCAGCGAGTTGGAAGGAGTTGTAGCTGGAGTTCACGCCGTTGTAGCGGAAGTTGATGTCCTGATGGCCGTAGTATGGGCGCAGGAACACGTCGGGAAGCGGTTTGCCCGGATTGGTAGGATCTCCGTTGGCGGATTGGAAGCGCGCGTACATCGGGATGGGATTGATATTGCGCTGTGCCATGAGGTGGCGAGACTGCCCGCCGACATAGCTTGCGTCGATGACAGTGCGGTAGATCTGACGCTGCAGGCCCAGCGAGAAGTTCATCGTGGTGGATTGGTCGTTATAACCGTACAGCATGTTGCTGCTGGATGGCCCGATGGCTCCAGGCGCGGCGGCATAGGTGGCCAGATCGCCGTAGTAGAGCGTGGGTGAATAGGCGACCGGCGGCTGTCCGTTCAGATTGAAAGTCGGGTTGCCCTGGAGTCGGTCTTTAAACATGCCGAAGCCCCCGCGGAGGGCAGTCTTGCCATCGCCAAAGACGTCATAGGCGAATCCGATGCGGGGTCCATAGGCGGTTCTGGGGGCGGTGTAGAGTCCCGGAGGCGCGTTGGGATCCACGCCGCCGACCTGCATGCCGTTGGAGTAGTTGCCGCTGTTGGGAACAAAGAGGCCGATCAGCGGCGCGGCGGCAAACTCGCCATTGATCGGATTGCAGGCTACGCGGCGGCCGGCGGAGTTCTTGCAGGGCGCGTAGAGGGCTGGCGCCTTGGACCGGTTGTAGAGGGTGGGATCGAACGAGGAGAGTGTGCGATTCAGGTCCTCCATGGGAGGGAGATGATAGATGCGAATTCCGTAGTCGAGAGTGAGCCGCCTGCTGACGCGCCAGTTGTCCTGCAGATACCACTCGACATTCCAGAACCACCAGTCGCCGTCGACGCGTTTGGTGGCCTCTGAGTAACTTTGGAAGTTGCCCAGCAACGCGTTGGCAAAGCTATGGTTGGAGTCGTATGGGTTGTTTGTGTCGCGCGAGAAATTGAAAGCGCCACGGAAGTTGCCTCCTCCCACCTGGAACTTGCCGGTTCTTTCGATGTACATCCCGGCTTTTAGGGTGTGGTTCCGCCAGATCTTGGAGAGGTTGTCGACGAAGCTGTAAACGTCGTTGTAGTTCGTGTAGGGGATGTTGCCCCAGCGGAAATCCACCGGGTTTGCGGGTTGGCCGCCGAACTGGAGATTCGGCGAGTAGTTCTCGGTAATGTAGTCGTCCTTGTACCACTGAGCGGGGTTCCCGACTTTGTCGCGGCTCAGTGTGGACTCATCGACCGGTTTGAAATAGAGGTTGTTGCGGCTCTTGCCGAAGGTGAATTCGTTGATGAGGGTGGAGTTGAAGATCTTGTTCATCCGGACCACCTGGCCTTTGCCAGGCTGGCCGAAGCGGACGGGTGTGAGGAAGTAGTTGATGTTCCCATTCACCCACAGGCCGTAGGGCACGTCCTGTTCGTCCTTGTCCTTGATGAACCGGTAGTAGAACTGGAATGAAGACCAGAAGTTGCCGTCTACGCGGATCATATCCTGGCGCTTGGGGTACGCGCCGGAGTACTGGCTGCGGAAGTTCCGCGCGTTGACCTGCTTTGGATCGGGATCGACGTAGTTCGGCAGCGGGAAGAAGCCCAGCATCTTTTGGCCGAGCGCATTGATTCGCGCGGTAGGGATCACGTTGCCGGGGAAACTGGCTCCTGTCGCGGGATCCTTCACGGGGATGAGCACGCCACTGGTGTCAAAGGACCGTGAATAGTCTCCCTTACGCTCGAGGTCCGTGGGCATATTGACCAGACGCGTGCCATAGTCCCGCTTCATGCCGACGTACTCCTGCGACCAAAAGAAGAACAATTTCGACCGGTCGGTATTCCACTTCCCCGGGATGTAGGCCGGCCCGCCGATCGAGTACCCATTTATGCGGTAACGGTAGGGCGCCTTTGCCGTAGCGGTGCGGTTATTGAAAAAGCTGTTGGCGTTCAGGCTCTCGTGGCGGTAGAAATAGTAGGCCGAGCCGTGGAAGTCCTTTTGACCGCCGCGGGTGATGACAGTGATGACGCCGGCGCCGTTCCGGCCAAACTCAGCCTGGTAATTGGAGGTCATGACCTTGACCTCCGAAATAGCGTCCATGTTGGGCTGGAAGTGGATGGTGGAGTTGGAGCCGGTGTCCATATCGGTGACGCCGTCCACGGTGAGGTTCTTCTGGTTCTCGCGGCCGCCGTTGATGAACGTGCCGCGGATGGAGTCAGGAGACGAAGTCTCACGCCTCTGGGAGAGGTTGTCCACGATACCCGGGATGGTTGCGAGGTAGGTGAAGAAGTCACGGCCGCGGACTGCGATGTCGTTCAACTGGCTGCCCGTAATCACGCCCGATTTTTCAGCCGAGGAGGTTTGAACCGCCACGGCCACAGCCTCGACCGAGACACTTTCGCGGACTTCTCCGACCTGAAGTTGGACTTGGCCCAACGTCCGGATCTCGCCGGAGGTCACCACGATGTCTTTGACCTCCATCTGCTTGAAACCGGCCATCTTCGCCGAGAACCTATACTGTCCGGCGAGCAGGTTGGGGAAAGTAAATCCGCCATCGGTGCCTGTCTTCCCATCCAGAGAAGCGCCGGTACCCTGATTGACCAGTTTGACTTCCGCGCCAATGATCGCGGCCCCGGACGAGTCGACGACTACGCCCGTGACAGAACTGGACACATTCTGAGCGAATCCTGCCGTTGCGCAGAGCGTCAAAGCCAGCAGGGCGAAAAAAATGCAACGCTGCATGCTAACCCCCGTACGATTTTTGCCTACGCAACCGCGACGGAAACCGGCCGCGGCGCGTTTTGCAGATCATATATCAGGGGTTTTCGGGTGACAAGGGAGAAACGACAGGAGAATACAGCAAGGAAGATGCGCAGGAGAATTCAACAGGGCAGGCAGGAGACAAATCTCCCGTTCTCCATGCTTCGGTCTACTGATTCGGCACAACGGCCGGCGGGCCTCAAGCCTGAGGAGACTGCGCCGGGGGAGTAGGGGCCTGTTTGGGCTTCTCCTTCGACTTCTCCTTGGCTTCCTTTTTGATAGGACTGATGATGACGTGCGCGTTGCGCCCTTCCAGGCGGGGCTGGCCCTCAACGGTGCCGTGCGGGGCAAGATCCTCGGCAAAGCGCAGCAACAGCTTCCGGCCCAGGTCCGTGTGGGCGATTTCCCTTCCGCGGAACTGAACGATGGCCTTCACGCGGTTGCCTTCCGCCAGGAAACGGACGGCGTGATTCATCTTGAAGTTGTAGTCGTGGTCGTCGGTGTTGGGGCGGAACTTGAGTTCCTTCACCTGGATCACGTGCTGCTTCTTCTTGGCTTCGTGCTGCTTCTTCTTCTGCTCGTATTGCCACTGGCCATAATCCATGGCCTTGGCCACGGGCGGCTCTGCCGTGGGAGCGATGAGAATGAGGTCGAGGCCCAGTTCCTGGGCCCGGCGGATGGCCTGCTGCGTTGGCAGGACCTCCACCTGTCCATCCGGGAACACGGCGCGTACCTCACGCGCCCGGATGGCTTCGTTGACGTTCTCTCTAATCTTGACGCGGGGACGGGGAAACCTAGAAGGATACATGCGGCAGGTTCTTCTGAATAGTCATGGAGTGGATAGAGTGGCTCCTCAAGCAGAAATCGAGCGATCCGCCGCAAAACTTGAGGCGGCCGCCCGATCTGTTGAAATCACAGGGTCTGGCTTGCTTCAGTCAGTACTCCCTTCGACCACTATACACCGAAATGTCAACTAGCGTACCTGCGGGACGTCGGATTCCCGAAGGGTGGCATGGCGAATGACCTTGCGGTCGTCGCTGGTATAGACGATGTGGACGACGCCGTCGCGGGTTTGAACGGCGCTGGGATAGGCCAGACCGCCGGGGCCCTTGGCGATGTCGAGTTTGCGGGGCCAAGTCTTTCCGTTGTCCTCGGAGATGGCCACGGTGAGGGGGACGCGGTCGCTCATGCTGGGGTTGTAGACCAGCAGGAGTTTGCCGCCGGCGAGTTTGATGAGTTCGACGGCGGAGTTCGGGTTGGGCAATTCCGTATTGCGGCCTTCAGACCAGGTACGGCCGCCGTCGCTGGAGGTGGCGGAGACGATCCAGCCCTTCTCGCTGGGCTCATAGCCGCCGCCGCGGCGGCAGTAGGCCAGCAGGTGTCCGGGCGACAGTTCGACAGGGGAGGGCTGGATGTTGCCGTTGGCGGAGCGGATGCGGCCGGTGGGTGTCCATGCCTTGGTCTTTGGGTTGTAGAGCAGGAAGAGGGAGGCGGAGTCCGGAGCGACGCGCTCCCTGTCGGCGCCAGTCTCATGGTAGATGGGCAGGAGCCATTCGCCGCTGGAGAGAGTAATGGGTTTGCCGCGCACCATCCAGCCCTCTTCGAGGCGGAGCAGGGAGGAGTCTGACCAGGTTTCGCCGCGATCGCTTGAGACCTTTACGGCGATGCGCGAGTTGCTCCAGGTGTCGCCGAAGCGGATGACGTAGAACAGCCAGACGCGTCCGTCGGGCGACTGCCAGGCGACGCCGTTGCCCGCCGAGCGGAGCGGATCCTGGGCGATGATGCGGGGCGCGGTCCACTGCGTGGCGCCCGCCTTGAGCCGGGAGAGGAAGACGGCTGTGGAGGTGGCGTATTCGCCTTCGCCGCCGTAGTAGGTGATGAGCAGGTCACCGTTGTCCAGCGCGCAGATGGACGCGGGGTGCTTGTAGGGGCCTGTCTTGATCTCGGGTCCGAAGACACGCTCCACTTTGACCTGCGCCTGGAGAGCCAGGCTGAGGAGAGCCAGCAGGATTGTCGCTTTCATATCAGTCCTGATCGATGGGTTTGGCGGTATTGATGAACGGCCAGCAGAACGCTCCGAGGAAGTAGGCGAAGGCCATGGAGTAGAGGAACAGAGACCAGTCTCCGCCGGTGCGTTTGAGGATGAAGCCGCCGATGGTGGGGGCCAGGATGCCCGCGGCGTTGCCCATCATGTTCATGGAGCCGGAGAGAGTGCCGGCGTACTTGCCGCCCACTTCCATGCAGCCGGCCCAGGCGCCGGGTACCACGAGGTCGTTGCAGAAGGAGGCCATGCCCATGGCGATCATGGCGTAGAGCGGATCGTGCAAGGACATGGACAGCAGCAGGCAGGCGCTGGCGCCGAGGAAGCCCGCGACGCCGAGGATGCGGCGGGTGCGATCCAGAGAACCCACGCGGCGGGCGATGGACTTGGAGACGAAGCCGCAGGTCATGGAGCCGAATCCGCCGAAGAGAAGAGGCAGAACGGCGTAGCTGGCGGCGGTCCGCATGTCGAGGCGGCGACCCTCCTGGAGGTAGGTGGGCAGCCAGGTGATGTAGAAGTACCAGGGATAGGTGATGAGGAAATACTGCGCCCACAGCAGCCACACGGAGCCGTTGGAGATGAGCTTGCCCCAGGGCACGTCGCCGTGGCCGGAGGCTGTATTTTCGGCGCCCTGCAGCAGCGCCAGCTCGGCGGCGTTCACAGAGGGGTGGTCTTTGGGGTTGTCCCGGTACCACCGATAGAAAAGAACAGCCCAGACGATGCCAATCACTCCGAAAACGTAGAAGACCTGGCGCCAACCCATGATGGCGAACAGCACTGCGAACAAGGGTGGCGTGAAGGCGCCGCCCCAGCGTGCGAACGACCATAGGAAGCCCTGCGCCCGGACACGCTCGTGCGAGGGCAGCCACGTACTGAAAGACTTGGTGAGGTTCGGGAAGCAGCCGGCTTCGCCCGCGCCGAAGAGGAAGCGGCAAACCCACATCGATGTGAAGCTCCACATCCAACCCGTGGCCACCGTGAAGAACGACCACCACAGGACGATGCGCATCAGCACGCGCCGCGGCCCCATCCAGTCTCCCAGCCAGCCGCCGGGGATTTCGAACAATGCGTAAGCCAGCGCGAAGGCGGAGAAGATGAGACCCATCTCGGCCTTGTCGAAACCAAGGTCGTGGGAGATGGAGGGCGCAGCCTGGCTGATGGCGACGCGGTCGACGTAGGACAACACCGCCAGGGTCACGGCGAAGACGATGACCCAGTGGCGTGCGCGCGAAGGTTGCTGCGGGTGGCTCATGAGTCCCCTATCCCATCACATTGGCGCCGCGGCAGGCAACAAGTTAGGGGGCCGCCTGAAGCTCGGCGTCCATCCAGGCGAGGTACGCTTCGGAGCCATCCAACACCGGGACGGCGAGGATCTCCGGCACCTGGTAGGAGTGCAGACGAGCCAGCTCCGTCCGCAGGGCGGGGAAGAGCCCGCGGGATGTTTTGATGGCGAGCGACCACTCCTCGCTTTGCTCAATGGCGCCCTGCCAGCGGTAGAAGCTGGTGACGCCCGGAGTGATGGCCACGCAGGCGGCCAGGCGGCTTTCCACCAGTGCGCGGGCCAGCCGTTCGGCTTCATCTTTGGAAGAACAGGTGGAGTGAACGAGGATTTTATCGGTCATAAACGCACGCGGCCTCCTTGCGTGGGAAGGGTGGAGGAGCGGGCACCAGCCGATTTCAGTATGGACTTGTGCCGCCAAAGGGATTATAAACAGAAAGAAGGCAGATTGATTGAGGGAATGTCATTTCTCATTAGACAACTCGGTTATGTAGCGGTGGCCGCCGTGGCCTGCTTCTATGTGTTCGTGGCCTTGCGTGGCCCCAATGGCATTCCGACGATGATGGAAAAGCGCCGCCAGATCGAGCACCTGAAGCTCGAAAACGACGCGCTGCGCCAGGAGATCGACCGCCGCAAGGTGGCCATCGAGCAGTTGCAGACCAGCGACGACGCCCGCCGCCGGGCCGTGCGCGAGCAGACGCGCAAGGCGATGGAAGGCGACATCACGGTCTATCTGCCGGAGCCCTCCACGGACTCGCAGCACTAGCTCCCCGCCTGATTACCCCACACTTTCGGCTTTGCGGTAGAGTTCGTCCAGTTCGCTCTCCGTGCGTGCCTCGGCGGCCACGCGCAGGATGGGCTCAGTGTTCGACGCGCGCACGTGGATCCAGCCGTTGTCGAGCGTGAGTTTCAATCCATCCGTGCGATCGGTCTTCGCGCCGGGGTAGAGCGCTTCGAGCGCCTGCATCATGGAGCCGAGGCGGCCGTGCTGGAACGACATCTTGCCCAGACGGCGGTAGTAGCGCGGCAGCGTGCCGGCAAGTTCGCTCATGGCGGAGCCGGTCTCGGCCAGGCGTTCCAGCAGGAAGGCCATGCCGAGGTAGGAATCTCGGCAGTATTGCACGGCGGGGAAGATGATGCCGCCGTTGGAGCCTTCGCCGCCGATGACGGCGTTGGCCGCCTTCATCCGTTCCACGACATTGGCCTCGCCCACCGGAGCGCGGTAAACGCGGCAGCCGTGGCGGGCCACCACGTCGTCGATGACGGAAGAGCTGGTGAGGTTGACCACCACGGGCCCTTTGCGCTTGCGCAGGGCGCAATCGACGGCGAGGGCCAGCACGTCGTCGTTGTCGAGGATGCGGCCGGTTTCATCGCCCACGGCGAGGCGGTCGCCGTCGGGGTCTTGCGCGAAGGCGATGTCGGCACGGTTGTCGCGGATGAGTTGCTGGAGGTCGCCGAGCACTTCGGGCTTGGGTTCGGCTTCGCGCGGGAATGGTTTGGTGGGATCGACGGAGATGGCGAAGAGTTCGCAGTTGAGCACTTCGCGCAGGAAGTGCTGGCTCATGAGAGAGCCGGCGCCGTTGACGCCGTCGAGGGCGACGCGGAAGCGGCGGGCGCGGATCTTCTCCACGTCGACGTGCGCCAGAACGCGGGCGATGTGGCGGCGCGGCGGCGTATCGGGATCGGAGATGACGCGGCGGATCTCGTCGTTGGTGGCCTGGCGGAACTCGCTCTGGTGGTAGAGGTCGAGCAGTTCGGTGCGCTCGTAGTTGTTGAAGAAGAGGCCCTCGCGGTTAAAGAGCTTCAGCGCGTTGTACTCCGGCGGATTGTGCGAGGCGGTGACGGCGATGCCTCCGGAGGCGCGGATCTCGTCGACATACACCTGGATGGTGGGCGTGGGCGCGATGCCCACCTTCACCACTTCGCAGCCGGCGGCCAGCAGGCCGCTGGTGACGGCATGCTCAATCATCAAGCCCGAGGCGCGGGTGTCGCGGCCGACGACGACGGGGCCGGGCCCCACATAGGTGCCGAAGGCCTGGGCGAAGGCGCAGGCGAGGTTGGGCGTGAGAAAGTCGCCCACCACCCCGCGAATGCCGGAAACGCTGATTTTGAGTTGATGTGCGCGGCTCATGACGCGTAGCTCCTCACCAGATCCATCACTTCGTTGAAAAGGCCGTGCGGCGCATCGCCGCGTTGCTCGCAGATGACGCGGATGAGCGGTTCAGTCTGCGAAACCCGCACGTGAACCCAGCGGCCCGGCCAGTCGATGCGCAGGCCATCGGTGTGATTGAACCTGCCGTCGGGGAAGCGATCCTCGATCTCCTGGAACATGTTGGGAATCAGGTGGGTTTTCAGCGGGATCTTGCCCTTGAGGATGGAGTACTGCGGATAGCCGTCGAGCAGGCGGGACAAGGTCTGGCCACGCCGGTCCATGATGGTGAGGATCGCCAACATGGAAGCGATGCCGTCATAAATGGCGCGGAAGGACGGCCGCATCACGGCGCCGGTGCCTTCGCCCACGACGGCCACCTGCTCGGCCCGGTACCCGGTGAGCGTGTCGATGGCGGACTGCCGGCCCACGGCAACGCGCACCACCTGGCCGCCGTAGCGCTCGGCCACATCTTCCAGCAGCGCCGTGGTGGAGACGTTGGTGATGACGATCTTGCCGGGGCCCTGCTCGAGGAAGAAATCCGACAGAAGGACCAGGACCATCTCCTCGCTGGTGGCATGGCCCGTCTCGGTGGAGAAGGCCACGCGGTCGCTGTCGATGTCGAAGAGGAAGCCGGCATCGGCGCCCACCAGTTTCACTAGCGGCGCCAGTTGCAGCGCCACCATTTTGCGGGTGGTGACGGGCTCATGGGCGAAGGCCCGCCCTTCCAGCGGCTCGTTGATGAGGATGAACTGCGTTCCAAAGCGCTCGTTGATGCGGCGCAGGATGGGCGCCGACGTGCCGTTGGCGCAGTCCACCAGCACGCGGAAGCGGGCCAGGCGGGGCAGGTCGAAGGTTTTCGAGAGATCGTCCAGGTAGGCGTCGGTGGCGGCACCATCTTCGCGCAACTGCCCCAGGGCGTGCCATTCCTTGAAGTCGAATTTCTTGAGGTGATAGATGTCGAGCAACTCGCTGGATTCGCCGCTGGACAAGTAGGAGCCGCGCGAGCCGTAGAACTTGAGGGCGTTCCATTCGGCGGAGTTGTGGCTGGCGCCAATGGAGATGCCGCCGCGCGCTTCCAGGCGGCGGATGGAGTGCTGGATGACGGGTGTGGAGGTGACGCCGAGATCCACCACGTTGTGGCCCGTGGCGAGCAGGCCGGCCACCACGCCTTCGCGCATCATGATGCCGGAAGCCCGGGGGTCGCGGCCGAGCACAACCGTGCCCGGCTCGTCGAGGAAGGTGCCGAAGGCGGCGGCGAAATCGAGCACCTGGGCGGCGGTGAGCCCATTCCCGACAATCCCTCGCAATCCTACCTGCGAAATGCGCAGGCTGCGTCCACTGGGCATAGGTTGTTACGTCCTTTCGCCGTTGGCCGGCATCATACTCATGATATCGATCTATGCCGTTCTCATCTGCCTTCAAAGATCACGGGACTGAGCTGGAGCGCCACGAATTTCAGATGGGCGTGGAAGCCGGGCGCCTGGCCGTGACGCTGGACATTCTCACCGACGCGCTGGTGCTGGTGGGCCAGCACGGCGTCTATTGCCAGAGTGCGCGCCAGCCGGGCAAGCCGGCGATGGACGTGCAGATGATCTCGCTGGGGATCCTGCAGGCAAAGGAACTCGTGCAATCCGTTCTGGAACGGATGCGCGCGGAGCGAGGCTAGTCCAGAGGCGAAGAAGAGCCCCAGGCGCGGAGCCCGGGGCTCAATCCGTTCAGGCGAGTTGCAGGCGGGCGCTGACAACGGGCTCTTCCACGTCGCGGGTCAGCTTGAAGCCAGCCTTTTCGGCCACCTTTTGCATGGTGATGTTTTCGGCCAGGATGTCGGCCGTGATCACCTTCACGCCCTCCGCCTTTCCGATCTCGATGAGGCGGCGGAGCAGCTCCGTGCCGAGGCCGGACTTCTGGTATTCGTCGGCGACGACGATGGAGAACTCCGAATCAGTGGAGGCGGTGAGGCCCTGGATGCGGCCGATGCCGATGATGCTGGTGTCGCCCGTGGCGGGGTCTTTGCGCTCCACGGCGAGGGCCATCTGGTTGGCGTAGTCGATGTAGCAGATGCGCGTGAGCCGTTCGTGCGCGGTGCGCTGGCTGAGGTTGAGCATCTGCAGATAGCGCTGGTAGACGGTGCGCTCAGAGAGCGATTCGTGGAACTTCACCATCGTGGGCTCGTCTTCGGGCTGGATGGGACGGATGCGCACGCACTCGCCGTTCCTCATCGTAAATTCTCCGCAGTACTGCGAAGGGTAGGGACGGATG
>JACQZS010000037.1 GCA_016213725.1 Acidobacteriota bacterium
CCGGCTCGTCGATCATCCGCAGGCGCGCCTCCACCGGAGGCTGCGGCTCGCCCTGCCCCGTCCCGCGCACCACCAGGTCAATCGACGTGTTCAGCACCCGCGCGCCTTCCGGGAAATCCATCCCCAGAAAGAAAATGTCGCTCCATCCGCTGTGCGACAGGTCCATGCGCACCGGCGTCGCCTCTCTCAATACCGGATACGACCCCGCCGCCTCGTCGCGCCCCGTCAGCTCCGGCCTGAGCCGCAGCGGATAGTCCGCCGGATGCCCCGTGCGGAACATCCACTGGTTGCCGCGCACGCTGCGCACGCTGCGCCGCACCTGGTCCGCCAGCGTCTGGAACGCCAGCCCCTTGTAGGCCGCCGCCAGCGCGCTCGACACCGCGTCGTTCGGCCCCTGCTCTCTCTGCGCCTCCAGGAACTCCCTGATCGCCTCCTCAAACCGCCTCTGCAGCAGGTGCGTGTATCCGCTGAAGGGCACCCGGCCCTGCGCCGCCACCCCCGCCCGCCCCGGCATGTGGTAGCGGTGGATCGCCGCCAGGAAGAACAGCGAGCGCACTCGCTCGTACAGGTTCTCCCGGCTCTCCCGCAACCGCTCCAGCGCCTCGCACTCGGCCAGCAACTCCTCCGTGCTCAGGCCGCGGCAGAGCGCGTCCAGCGCCTGGTTCCGCACCCCCGGCTCCGCCGCCAGGATGATCCGCTCCAACCCCCTCATCGCGCCGTCCCTTGCTCTCTCTGCGCCAGCAGCTCCACCAGCTCAGAGAGCACCTGCTCGCGCTCCTGCCCGCTCAGGGCCAGCGCCAGTTGCGCGTTCAGCAAACCGAACTTCGCCCCCAGGTCATACCGCCTCTCCGTCATCTCCACCGCCAGATACCGCTCGTGCTTCGCCGTCTCCGCCAGCGCCTCGGAAAGCGCGGCCTTCCCGCCTTTCGACAACCGTTCGTTCAACAGCTCCATCACGCCCGGCGTCAGCACGTGCATGCCGAAGAAACACAAATAGTGCCCCGCCCTCAGACCCGGCACCACCAGGCGCTGTTCCGCCTCCGTCGGCGTCGGCTTCTCAATCACCGTATCCACCTGGTACAGCCGGTTTCTCCCCGCCACCCTCTGCCCGCCCACCGCGCCAAAGCGCGTCAGCTGACCTTCCCGCGTCGCCTGCACCGCCGATACCGCGCACTCCTCGGCCTCCGCCACAGCCACCAGCTCGCTGGCGCAACTGCCCTCCCCGCGGCTTACGTACAAGTGGTCGCTCACCAGGTGCAGGAACGGCTGGTCGCCCGTGAATTCCCGCGCGCACCACACCGCATGGCCGTAGCCCCTCGGCTCCGGCTGCTCCACAAAGCGCACGCGCCCCGCGTGATCGCCCGCCGTTCGCGCGTAGACCTCCGCATCCCCCGCGCAGATCACCACGCAGATCTCATCCACCTTCGCCCGGACTATCTCCTCCAGGAGGATCCCCAACACGCTCTTCTCCCGCCCGTCGCGGTCGACAAGATTCTGCAGCGGAAGCCGCCGCTGGGCGGGCCCCGCCGCCGTGATCACTGCACGTCGAATTCGCATGGTAGTGCTGTTGCCTAATTAGCGAGTGTACTCAATCCCTGCGCCCTAGTAGCATCAAATCAATGGGTCAGGATAAGACCAACGCCGTCCGCCTGCTCGAGTCCCTCGGCATTCCCTTCGAACTCCGCTCCTATGAGGTGGACCCGGACGATCTCTCCGCCGAAACCGTCGCCGCCAAAATCGGCTTCCCCATCGAGCAGACCTTCAAAACCCTGGTCGCCCGCGGCGACCGCAACGGCGTCTGCCTCGCCGTCATCCCCGGCAACGCCACCCTCGACCTCAAGGCCCTCGCCCGCGCCACCGGCGACCGCGCCATCGACACCGTCCCCCTCAAAGAGGTCCAGCCCCTCACCGGCTACATCCGCGGCGGCGTCACCGCCCTCGCCTGCCGCAAAGACTACCCTGTCTATCTCGACGAGTTCGCGCAAATCTACGACCGCATCTCCATCTCCGCCGGCGCCCGCGGCCTCCAGGTCTTCATCGCGCCCGAGGACTATCGCCAAGCCGTCAACGCCACTTACGCGCCCATCTCCCGCGACTGACCTCCCCGCGCCCCGGACATGACAAAGCCGGCCCGAAGGCCGGCTCCCGCATTCGTTCCTTTCCGCCTCGTTTACTTCTTGGCGGGTGCGCCTGCCTTGGCCGGAGCTACAGTCTTCGCTGCCGCCGGCTGCTTCGCGATGATCAAATCTTTGACCTTGTCATACGTCGCCTGCGGCACGATGTTCTTCTGCACCAGTTCGTCCTTCCGCGCATAGGGCTTGCCCTTCATTATCTTGGCGGCGTAGGCGTCGCCGATGCCCGGCAGCGCCTTGAGCTGAGCTTCGGTGGCCGTGTTGATGTCCAACAATTCCACCGCCTTGGCAAGTGCCTTTGCGTCGGTTCCCTTCTTCGGAGGATCGGCCGCCAACGATAGACCCATCCCCAACACTGCAACCAACAGGAGTTTTAGAAGTCTCATAGTGGTTCGTTATACCACAAATCTACTAGACGGGAGCGCAAAAGGAACCGGCCGGCTGTGCCCGATGGCGCCGCCGGCCGGTTTGATTCGAAAGCCCCGGCCCGCTGGGGCCGGAGCTGATCCAACTTAGAACGCCAACCGCAGACCGAACTGGATTACACGGCCCGTCGACGCGCCCGTGATGCTCATGAAGTTCTGCAGCGGATTCGCCAGAGAGGTATCCAGCGTTCCGTCAGGCTTCAGGCGCATGCTGGCCGAGCCGGCGTTCGGGTTGCCCCAGTTCGGGGTGTTCGTGAAGCGTGTAGACTCCACGCGGAACTCGGCGTTGACCTTTTCCTTGATGCGGAAATTCTTGTACAGCGCCGGGTTGATCATCCAGAAGCCGGGCCCGCGCAGAATGCCCCAGCCCGTAGTGCCCGGACGGTAGACGCCCGTCGTGGCGAACTCGAACTGAGGATCTCGGAAGCTCATCGGATCGTAGTAGAGCTGTCCGGGGCCCTTGTTGCCGATCTTCGTCACCGGCTTCAGCAGATCAGCCGTCTGCGTGCAGCCAGTGCACTGCAGCGACGAGCCGCTGCCGCTGACGTAAAACGGCGTGCCCGTGTATTTCACGAAGCCGCCTGCCAGCTTCCAGCCGCCGGCGACCAGATCGAGCGCCGTGTTGTCGATGGACCACTTCTTGCCCTTACCCACGGGCAACTCGTAGTTCCATGCCATGGTGAACTGCTGAGAGCGGTCGTAACCGGCAGGACCGTAGTTCCGCTTCATCATCGGTTCCCAGTTCCATAGCCGGAGGCCGGCCCAGCCGTCGTCGTCCGACATGTTCAGCGCCTTGCCGAACGTATAGGATGCGCGCAGGAACAGGCCATTCGTGAAGTTCTTCTGCAGGGTGGCCTGCAGCGAATCGTAGGCGCCGTAACCAAAGCCGTCCCACATCGAAGCGCCGATGGTCCGGCCATAGAGCTTCGCCAGCGGCAGGTTCGCCGTGCTGGTGCCCAGGCCCGGTCCCACCGTGTTGATGTTGCGGTCCAGCATCTGGTGGATGGTGCGGGTGGCTACGTAACCGGCAGAGGCCAGCATCTCCCACGGCAGCTTGCGCTCCACCGTGAGATTCCAGCTCTGGATGTAGCCGCGGTGCAACATGCCGCCCCACGGACTGCGGGGCCCCATGTCGATGTTCAGCGGCAGGAACGCCGAACCCTTGCTGGTGTCGGGCGTCGGAATGTCCGGAATGCCCTGATCCACCGTGTTGTACCAGCCGAAGGTGGATACCGAAGGCACCCAGCTCCCGGTGAGGGTGGCCGGATACAGGCCGCGCAGCGGACGGCCGAACGGCAGCGGATCATACGTCAAGCCGTAGCCGGCGCGGATCACCCAGGAATCGGCAATGCGGTAAGCCAGGCCGATACGCGGCGCAAACAGCGACTTGCTCACTTCGATGCCGTTGTTCCACGGCGTGCCGCCGAGGCCGCCGAAGTAGACAATGTTCGTCGCCGGATCCCACCGCTCGATGCCGCGGTCGCCGCGGTTGATCAGCGGGTAGTACTCGTACCGCAGGCCGAGGTTGAGCGTGAGGTTGCGGTTCACCTGCCAGCGGTCGCGGAAGTAGAAGCCCAGTTGGTTTTCGCGGGTCTTCATTTCGTAGTACTGGATCGACTTCGAGTAGTTGTTCACCAGGCCCATCAATGCCGCGGCATAGCTGTTGGCGGCGCCGCGCTTCGTATCGCTCTGGTTGTAGGTGGTGCCGGCGCCAAACGCGACGTAGCCGCGCGGATTGGCCGTTTCCGGCTGCCAATGGTTCAGCTCCATCCGGATCCAGGTGAAGCCCCAGCGCATTTCGTGAGCGCCCTTCAGCTTCGTGAAGTTCGTCGTGAAGGTGTAGCTGCGTTCCTTGCGCCACACCGGAGCCCAGGTTGCGCCGACCCCGACGTAAGTGAAGCCGAAGCCGTCCACCTGCGGCGCCCCGCCGTAACGCGGATCGCTCGCATACTGCTTGCCGCCGTTGGTGCCCGGGATCTTCCACACGTCGAGACCGATGTTCTTGTCCACGTTCGGTATGCCCACCACCTGGTCCATGCGGGTGTAGCCGAAGACGCCGTCAAACAGGAACGTCGGCGATATCGTCTTCGTGAAGCCGCCGGTGACCAACTGAGTGGTCGTGTCGCCGAAGCCTTCCGTGCCCAGCGCCGGTCCGCCCAGGTCGCCGAACACATAGGTGCCCGACACCGGCGCGTCCATCCGGCTGTACTTGCCCCACGTCACCAGGCTCGGCGTGATGTTGTAATTGCCCTTCACGTCGTACTGGTTGCGGTTCAGGCTCAGCTTGCCCGACTTGCCGTAGTTGCCGCTCAGGTTCAGCGGATCCGTCACCGAAACCTGGTTCGGCAACGGGATGTCCTTCGCGATGTTCGGGAAGATCGGATTCCAGCGGTTCTGCGGCACGATGTTGTTCGGGAACGGCGTGCGCGCAGACGCGTTGTTGGCCGGAGCGCTGGCGGGATCATATACCACCGAGTACGGCGTCCAGGCGCTGAAATTGCCCGCGCGGAAGTCGGCCGGAGCCACCGAGTAGCTGCCGAAGGAGCCCTGGCGGCGGGTCGTCCGCTCGTAGTTGAAGAAGTAGAACAGCTTGTCCTTCTTGATCGGACCGCCGATGTTGCCGCCGAAAATGTTGAGAATGTCGAGCGGCTTCTTGTAGCCCACCGGCCGGAAATACACCGGGTCGCTGTTCAGGTGTTGGTCGTTGTGGAACCACCAGCCAGTCCCGTGCAGATCGTTCGTGCCGGACTTGGTCGTCAGCGTGATTGCCGCGCCGCCCGCCATGCCCTGCTCGGCGTCAAAGCTGTTCGTGGTGATGTTCACCGTTTCCAGCGATTCCACCGGCTGCACATACGCTACGTGGTGCGGCAGCCAGATGTTGACGTTCGCCGCGCCGTCGGTCAGCGTGTTGTTGTTGTTCCGCGCCGTCCCGTTGATGTTGCTCGTCAACGCGCGGCCCGGAGTGTCCACCACCGCGTTCTGTTCCGCCGGCGGAGTCGCGCCGGGAACGAACGCGATCAGGCTCTGGTAGTTGCGGTACGTCTGCAGCGGCAGGTTCGTCGCCATCTGGGCGCTGATCTCGTGCTTGACGTCGCTCTTGTCCGTCTGCAGCGCCACTGCCGTCGCCGAAACAGTCACCTGCTCCGACATCTGGCCCACTTCCAGCTTTATGTCCGCGCGCGTCACGGTGTTGATAGTCACCTCGACGTCGCTCCGCACGGCTGTGCGGAAACCAGCCGCGGCAACCTTCATTTCATAGGAGCCGGCCGTCAGGCTCAGCAGCGAATAGCGGCCGGCTTCATCCGTCTCCGCTTCGCGTACGGCGCCCGTACCTTTGTTTGTAATCGTTACCTTGGCCTTTGGGATAACCGCACCAGTGGGGTCTTCCACTGTGCCAAGGATGGAACCGTAGAGAATCTGTGAGTACGCGGGCGTCGCCAGACAGGCGACCAACGCCAACACAGCAATCAATGTGAGCGAGTAGTGTCTTCGCATCGTTACGAGACAACCTCCGTGTCATGTATTCTGACTGGAATACTCCCTCCCGTCAATACACATTAGCGCGAGTTAATAACATCGCGGCTTCTCTAAGGCCTTCACGCTCAATAAGATGTCCTTATACACGAGGACCCCACGATAAAGTGGTGCTTGTATCAGGGTGCGCTTGACACTTCTCTCAGTGCGCCCGCCAAGTCCCCTGGGCCAAAGATGGATACCACTCTTCCGCGGACTGCCTTCACCAGGCTGGAGAGCGAGTCCGGCTCCGAAATCGTCTGCGGCGTGGTGAACGCCAGGAACCAGGCTTTGGGCATCGATTCTTTCAGCGCCGGAGAAAGCCCATCCAGCTTCGGTCCGCCGCGCCACCTGGAGCCGATGAACACCACCGCGTCCGGCGCCTCAGGCTGTTTGAGTTCGGCCTGCAGCATCTCCTCGAGGAAGGGCCTCGGCGAGCGCGATTGCGTTAGGGTTTCCATCGAGATCGTCGAATAGTCCACCTGGCTCAGCTGCCGCATGAGCCTCCGCAGCGAGCGCGGTTCAAAGTGCTCTTCCCGCAGAATGGTCCGCCGCCGCTCCAGGTCGAAGATGGTCACCGAAGCCGACGAGAATCCGCCCTGGCGAAGCAGGGCGCTCAGCGTGCTCAGCAGAATCTGCCGGTCCCAGGCCGAAAGCCGCGATACGTAGCGCCGCGGCCACACCGGCGAAGCGTGGATCAGGATCGACACTCTGCGCCTGGCCGCGCCCGGCGGGACTCCGCTCCACAGCGCGGTCTCCACCGGCGCCACCTCCCCGGCTTTCAACGCCGTGGATTTCGCCGGCACGCTGAATGCCCAGCTCTTTCTGCACTTGGCCCCGGAGCTGTGCACCAGCATCCACTCCACCTTGTATTTGCCCGCTCCGGCCAGCAGGCCCCCGGCCACGTTCAGAGTGGTCTTCTTCAGATTGGCCCGCTCCGGCGGTTTCGGGATGCCCAGCGCCTGGAAGAAATACACCGGGGCACCGGCCGGGCTCTGCGGCGTCACGCGGAACACCTCCACCATCCGCGATTCCCGCCCGTCCACCACGATCTGCTCCGCCGGCACCATCACGTTGAAACCCGTCCAGATCCTCAGGCTGTAGTCCAGCGCCGGAGCGAAGCGCCTCATCTCGCACCCCAACTCCCGCCCCGCCGCGTTCTTCCACTCGCTGTCAAACCCGATCGCCAGCTTTTGCGCCTCCGGCGAGGAGGGCTCGATGAGCGACTGCGCGGCTGCCGGCCACAGAGCCAGCAACCCCGCCACGGCTGCGGTGTGGACGGTCATTCTGTGCTGCCTGTCATCATGCCAGATCCTTCATGCGGCCCGGAAGGCGGGTGAAACCCCCTGAAAAGTGGGGTTTCAGGCCCTTGCACCTGGAAAAGCGCCCAAAAACGGCGAATTTTGCATTACGCCCCTTTACACGGATCGTTTCCTTCCCTTATGATTGATCTGCGAACGGGACCCCCGAACAAAAACGAAGGGTTTTGTTTTAGATATTGCGCCGCCCAGGCAATGCTGCCCGCGGCCATGGGAGAGAACAGGAATCGTTATGGCTGAAGTCAAAAAAATGACGCAAACGCAGCTGGTGAAGGAAATCGCCACTGCCACTGGTATCACCAACAAGCAGGCCAAGGCTGTCCTCGACAAGTACGTCGAGATCGCCATCGCCCAGACCAAGAAGGTTGGCGTGATGGTTCTGCCCGGCATCGGCCGTCTGAAGAAGGTGGAGCGCAAGGCCCGCATCGGCCGCAATCCCGCAACCGGCGCCACCATCAAGATCCCGGCCAAGAAGGTCGTCAAGCTCGCGCTGGCGAAGGCTCTCAAGGACGCCATCGTTCCGCCGAAGAAGAAGTAGTTTTTTCAGGGTCTGAAAGGTTAGCTCACATCCCGCGCACCTTCGGGTGCGCGGGTTTTCTTTTTCCAGCTCCCAGTCCGCGCGCCCCAGCCGGCGCAGCCCGCCGGCTCCGCCCCGTGCGCACACTTCGGGCTGATTGCGCTGGAGCGCCGCGCCGCGGGCCGCGGACACACTTCCAGCGCCTGTTCCAGTCAGTTCGATCGGGAGGAATGGAACCCAGCCTGACGGCCGGGGCAGAACTGCTCAAATTTCGGGCAGTTGGGAGGACTCACGCCCGCAAGCAGACTACGCCTGCTTGGTTTCTTTCTCTTCGGGCTTGGGCTTGTCTTCTTCCTTCAAAGCATGCTTGAAGTTCTTGATTCCTTCACCGAGGCCTTTTGCCAGTTCCGGGATCTTCTTGCCGCCGAACAGCAGGACGGCGACGCCCAGAATGATGAGCAGTTCAGGTAAACCAATAGACCGCACACGGCCTCCTTATCCACTAACATTGTAGGTAGGCGCAAAGAGAGGCGTCAACCAAGCCATTTTTGTTGCCCGGCGAAGAAGTGAAGAAACCCAAGCCGATCGAGATCCATGAGGATGCGGCCCTGAAGGCGCGCCGGCGGGCGCGCGTCTCCGTCGGCGCCGTCAAGCCATCCTTCGCCATCACTCCCAAGGCAGCCAAACCGCCCAAGCACAAGAAGAAGGCTGCGGAGGCGGATGAGGGTTGATGCCCCGGCCAGCCTCAGCACATCGTGCGGGCCGCACAGGACGGTGGCCCGGCACAAAAAGAATTCTCACCTCCGCTCTGCCCGGACTGCTGTTCGCACTGCTGGCCCCGTCGGCGCGCGCGCAGAGCTTTGAGATCTGGAACGGCGCCGAAGTGGAAGCCATCAACCGCGCGCGGCTGCAGTTGCGCATCCGCGGCGAGTATCGCAGTTCGGACATGTATAGGAACTTCCAGTCCATCCGGGGCATCGTGGAAGCCCGCGTTCCCATCTCGAAGCATTTCGCCGCCACGGGCCAATACCAGTCCGTGGAAACCCATGGCAATTTCAGCGGCTGGGATGAGTACAACCGCGCCTCCGGCGGCGCCGAGTTCCCTTTCGAATCGCGGAACCTCACCGTTACCCCCCGCGTGGCCGTGGACCACTTCTGGTACGCCGGCAGAACCGACTACAACCGCCATCGCGAACGCGTCGTGGTGCGGATGAAGAATCTCCTCTTTCAGCCCCAGATCGGTGCCGAGATTTTCGCCGACTCCAAAGGCTGGGCCGCCACACGGATCATCACCGGCGCAATCTTCCCCGTCTACCGCAACTTGATCCTCGATGCCGGCTACTACTACGACTGGCGCCCGCCCAACCAGGGCGGTGACCGCCATATCGTCTACACCTTCTTCCGCCTGCGCCGTCCGCGCGGCTGAGCGGCCCCACGCTCTTCCCGCGGGCGGCATCCGCCGCCGCCCTCACTCCTCCCGACTCTGAGAGGATTCTCCCGGCTCCGCCACTTCCCTGTTGAAGTGCGCAAACCGCTTGCCGGGCCGGCGCTGATCTTTGCCGGCGGGATCGTCCTGTCGCGCCTGGCACCATTTCAGGCGTGGGAGCCATTGGTGTGCGCGCTGGCGCTGGCCTCGCTCGCCACGCTGTCCTTCCAACGCCAAAGCCCCCGCCTAGGCCGGGTCTGCGCGTGGCTCACCTTCGCCGCGCTCGGCGTCTGGGCCGCCGTACTGCACCCCAATCCGGTTCCGCCCGCAACGCAATTAGGTGCGCGCCATCTGGAAGGCTGCGTGGTGGAGAGTTCCACGGTGCGCGGCGAGCGCACGCTTTTCACCCTGGAGATTGCCAACCTCGGCCGGGCGCGCGTTTCGCTGCCCGCCGCCGGCGGCACGCCGCCGGAGAGCCTGCTCTATGGAGAGCGCGTGGCCTTGGACGCCCGCCTGCGGCGCATCCGCGGCTTCCACAACGAGGGCGCCTTCGACGTGGAACTATACCAGGCGCGGCGCGGCGTCTTCTGGAACGCCACGGCCGCCCGCGGCCAGGGCGTGCAGCGGATCGAGGGCGCCTGCGGAGAGCCCTGGCGCCGGACGCTGGAAGGCTGGCGCGGCGCCGCCCTGGCGCGCATCGGCCGGCTGTACGGTGAAGACAGCTACCACGCGGCCATGATGCGCGGCCTGCTGCTGGGCGACAAGAGCGGCATCCGCCGCGCCTGGGTGGAGGACTTCCGCCGCACCGGCACCTATCATGCGCTGGTGATCTCCGGCAGCCACATCACGCTGGTCTGCGGCATCATCCTGCTCTGGCTGCGCTGTTCCGGATTCGGCGAGCGTACGCTGCTGGTGCTGGCCGGAGTGCTGGCCTGGCTCTACGCCTTGCTGGCCGGCGGCGACGCGCCGGTGGTCCGCGCCGCGGCCGGCTTCTCGCTGTTCGTCGCCGCCGCGCTGCTCTACCGCCGCAGTTCGGTGCTGAACGTCCTGGCGGCCGTCGCCCTGGCTTACCTGGTGCTGGATCCGGGCCAACTCTTTGAAGCCAGCTTCCAGCTCTCGTTTCTGGCCGTGGCCGTGATGGGCCTCTTCGGCGAAGGGAAGGAAGACCCCGAAGCGCCGCGCGCCATGGCGCGCCGGCTGGAATTGCGGCTGGCCGCGGAAACGCTGCACCACGTCACGCGCCTTCCGCTGGCCGCCGCTCAGCGGATGTTCCAGTGGCTCGAAGCCGGCGCTCTGGCGCTGTGGGGCCTGTTACGAATCTCGGCGCTGGTGCAGGCCGGGCTGGCGCTGCCCATGGTGCTGCTGTTTCACCGCGTCTCGCTCACCGGGCTGTCGGCCAACCTGGCCGTGATCCCGCTCATCTCGCTGGCCGTGCCGGCCGGCTTTTTGGGCGCTTTCACCGGCTGGCGCTGGGCCGCGGGCCTGGCGGCCTGGTTCCTGGACCTGGCGCGCTCCGCCGCCGCCTGGCACATGCGCTTCGAGCCCGACTACCGGGTGGCCGACCCGCCCCTCTGGCTCGCCCTGGCCATCCCTCTGGTGATGCTCGCCTGGGCGGCCGCCAGCCGGCCCCGCGCCCGCTGGGGCCTGGCCGCCGCCTACGCCGCCCTGCTGGCGCTCCTCACCTGGCAGCCGTGGGAGCGAGGAGGCCCGGCAGCAGACCGCCTGGAACTGACTGCGCTCGACGTCGGCCAGGGCGAGAGCCTGGTGGCCGCTCTGCCGGACGGCGAACTCGCCATCATCGACGGCGGCGGCCTGCCGCAATCGGGCCGCCGCCAGGGCGACTATTACGACGTGGGCGAGGAGGTGGTTTCGCCCTACCTCTGGCGCCGCGGCGTGGCCCGCGTGGCCGTGGTCGCCGTCACCCACCTGCACGACGATCACGCCGGCGGCATCGCCGCACTGCTCCGCAATTTCCGGCCCCGCGAACTCTGGACCGGCTTCGCACCGGACCATCCGGCCTGGAACCGCCTGTCGTCGCTGGCCCGCGAGCTGCGCATCGCCGTGCGCGTGCTCAAACAGGGCGACCGCCTCACCCTGGGCGGCGTGGAGTGGCAGGTGCTGGCCCCGGCGCGAGAGCAGCCCTGGAGCGGCAAACCGCGCAACAACGACTCGCTGGTCCTGCGCGCCCGCCACGGTAGAACCGCCTTCCTGCTCACCGGCGACGCCGAGCGCGGCGTCGAGGCCCGCCTCATGGAAGAAGGATTGGCTGCGGAAACGCAGGTTCTCAAGGTGGCGCACCACGGCAGCCGGCTCTCTTCGATGTCCGCGTTTCTCGATCTCCTGCACCCCGCCGTGGCGGTGATCTCCGCCGGCGAGGGCAATGCCTATCACCTGCCCAACGTCCAGGTGGTGGAGGAGTTGCGGCGGCGCGGCATCACCATTCTGCGCACCGACGAGGCCGGCCAGGTGAGCGTGTCGAGCGATGGGCGCACGATCACCGTGGACCGCTGGCGGCGCGGCCGCGAATCCGGCTGGAGCTGGGATGCGTTCTAACCCGCGGAGGACTCATCCACGGCAGCGGCGCCATCGGCCCGGGCTTCGGTGACGATGCGCACTGCCGCTTCCAACTGCGAAGCGGGGACGAGGATTTCGTACGGCAGGTTGGGCATCTGGCTGGCCCCCTGCACGATCACCTCAATGCCGTTGGCTTCCAACAGCGTCCTGACCGAAAGACATTCCATCTCGCTCATTTCCAGCTCCAGTCCGCCCTCGGTCAGCGGAACCATCTGGATGTCGGGAGACGGCGTGTTCGAGGTACCCATAGAGGCCTCCGTCCACATTGTACAGAGGTTGGCGGGAAAGAGCGGGGCTTGGGCGCTACAATGTGGGCAGGAGGCTCTTTTTATATGGAATTCGAGTCCGAAGAATACACAAGCAACGCGATGTGGTTTGTCGCGGGCGCGGCTGTCGGCGCCACGCTGGCCCTGCTGTTCGCGCCGGCGTCGGGCCGCACTACCCGGCGGCGCATCAAGCACGTAGCCCGCCGCGGCGGCATCGCCCTGGAGCGGACCGGCCAGGACCTCATGGACAAGAGCAAGGAACTCTACGAGAAGGGCCGCGGACTGGCCGATGAAGCCGCCGAGATGTTCGAGCGCGGCAAGAAGTTGGTGGAGGGTTAGTTCGCATGCGCCTGTGCGATTTCCGGAACGAGCCGTACGCGGATTTCTCGCGTCCTGAGAACGCCGGGCCGATGCGCGAGGCGTTGGCGAAGGTCCGCGCTGAATTCGGTAAGGAATATCCTCTCCGGATCGGCGCGGCCTGCCATGCCACTGGCAGCCTGTTGAAGTCGGTGAATCCGTCGCAGCCGTCCGAGATCGTCGGATTGCACCACAAAGCGACGCCGGCGCTGGCCCAACAGGCGATTGCCGGAGCCGATGCTTATTTCCCCTCCTGGGCGGCGAAGCCTCCCGCTGAGCGGGTGGAGCTGTTACGCAAAGCCGGCGCCATCCTGCAGCGCCGCAAGTTTGAATTCAACGCATGGCTGGTGCTGGAAGCGGGCAAGAGCTGGGCCGAGGCCGAAGCCGACGTCAGCGAGGCGATCGACTTCTGCCTCTACTACGCGCTGCTGGCGGAGCGGCTGGCAAGCCCTGAGCCGCTGGTGCAGCTGCCGGGCGAGCGCGACGAGATGCGCTACCTGCCGCTGGGCGTGGGCGTGGTGATTCCGCCCTGGAATTTCCCGCTGGCGATTCTCGTGGGCATGACCGTGGCGGCGCTGGTGACGGGCAACACCGTGGTGGTGAAGCCGTCGTCGGAGACGCCGACCATCGCCGCGAAGTTCGCCGAAGTGCTGGACGAAGCCGGCTTCCCGCCGGAGAGCTACACCATGATGGTGGGCAGCGGCGGCGAAGTGGGCGACCTGCTGGTGACCCACGCGCGCACCCGGTTCATCTCTTTCACCGGCTCGCGCGAAGTGGGGCTGCGCATCAATGAACTGGCGGCCAAGACCGCGCCCGGCCAGATCTGGATCAAGCGCGTGATCGCCGAGATGGGCGGCAAGGACGCCATTCTGGTGGACGAGGAGGCCGATCTCGACGCCGCCGTGCAGGGCGTGCTGTGGAGCGCCTTCGGCTATCAGGGCCAGAAGTGTTCGGCCTGCTCGCGCGCCATCGTCAGCGAGAAGCTCTACGATGCGTTTCTCGAGAAGCTCGCCGCCAAGGTGGCCGAAATCAAAGTGGGCCCGGCCGACGATCCGGCCTATTACATGGGCCCGGTGATCAGCGAGCGGGCGATGAAGACGATCCTCGACTACATCGAGACCGGCAAGAAAGAAGGGCGCCTCATCGCCGGCGGCGGCCGCCTGGCGGGCGAAGGCTATTTCGTCGCGCCCACGGTGATCGCCGACATCAAACCCGAAGCGCGCGTCTTCCAGGAAGAGATCTTCGGACCGGTGCTGGCCGTGACCAAGGCGAAGGATTTCAACGAGGGCCTGGCCATGGTCAACAACAGCGACTACGGCCTCACCGGCGCCGTCTTCACGGCGAATCCGGCCAAGATCGAGAAAGCGAAGAACGAGTTCTTCGCCGGCAACCTCTACATCAACCGCAAGTGCACCGGAGCCATGGTGGGCGCGCACCCCTTCGGCGGCTTCAACATGTCGGGCACCGACTCCAAGGCCGGCGGCCCGGACTACCTGCTGTGGTTCGTGCAGGCAAAGTCGATCGCGCAGAAGATCGGCTAGGCGCCCAGTTTCATTTTCAGGATCCGCGCCATGCGCGCAAAGCTCGGCAGCGCACCGAGAGCATCCGTCTGGAGTTCCGCCAGTACCTCAAAAGACCGTTTGCCTTTCCTGTACTGGTTTGAGCAATTGCGAGTGGCGTGTTCCAGCGCGTCCTGCACAACGTGGCGGTGACGGTTCTCCAATTCATGAAGTGCGGGCAGAGCGTTCTCCTGGAGCTTCGCGCCAAAGTGCGTGCGGAGTGATGCCCGATCCGCGGCGATCCAGGTCTCCATGCAGGTGGTCATCAGGAACACCTGCTCATCGGAGGCGCCGGCGGGACGTTTCCAGTTGTCGCGGCTCTGCAGGTGCGCCCAGGTCCTCTCGACGTCCGTGACGGGGTCTTCGCTGTCGACGAGCAACGCAATGAAATCACCACCATCGGCCAGCTTGAGTTTCTTCTTAAAGTCATCGAACGCGGCAGTTCTCGATCCACAAGCTGTGGTTCTCGGCAAGCGCCCACTTAGCCCCACCCGCTCGAACAGTTTGCGAAACGCTTTTCTGCAGAGGATCTGATCGTCTTTGGAGTCTGCTCCTTCGATGTAGATGTGAGCGTTCACCAGCGAGTGCCCCCGATTTCGCCCATCGTCCAAAGCTGGCCCAGCTTGTATTTCTTCAGCCATTCCGACAAGGCATCCGCGGAGAGGCGGCGCATCTCGGTCAAGCCGTTTGTCTTGGAGCAAACCAGCACAGACTCGGGCGTATCAGAGAGGGCGTCCACCAGAATGTCCGAGTGCGTGGCAACGATGAGTTGCGATTGCAGGGAGGCCTTCCGCATCAACTGCGCAAGGTTGGGAATCAGGTCCGGATGCAGACCGAGTTCGGGCTCCTCGATACAAATCACAGGCGGCGGCTCGGGGTTGCAAAGAATAGCCAACAGGCAGAGATAGCGCAGCGTGCCATCGGACAATCGCGTGGCCGGGAAGGAAGCTGTCAACTCGGTAAAGAAGACCTGGACCGACCCGCCTTCCACCAGCACGTTGTAGTCTGTGAACCCGTCATAGAGATCCCGCAACCCAGCCAGGATTTCCTGGTGTACCGCAGGGAATCTGGTTTTGAGCCGGTTCAGGTACAGACCGAGGTTGGAGAAGTCCTCTTCGAGTACATCGTTGCGGTTGTCTGCCGGTTGCGGCGTGCGAAAGATCGAATTGCGGCCGAAGGGCCATTCGCGGTAGACGCGGATCCTAGAATAGGAGGATGCAAGCCATGCCAGTTTAGGGTATGAATCCGGGTCTCTTCTCTGCGCCAGGATGGACTGTCCCTGGTTGACTTCATCCATCTCCAATGCTCGCAACTGGCCACCTTCGACCCGAAGTACCGGCCGGTCATTCGCGTAGCCATAATGGGTCTGCAGCACAGGAAGACCAAGATAGTCGAATGGAGAGGGAGGCTTGTCGTCCTTAATAGTCTCATCCACCACTACGAAGGATTGGCCCCGGGAGGAGAAGACCAAGGCATGACGCAAGAGCGCCGTGGCCTGATCAAGAACCAACTCCACAGAAGCAGAATTTTCCCTGCTAAATTTGCAGATCCACTCCTGCACGCCGCCGCCCTTCCTCGTCACCTCCTGGAGGTCGCGGGGCGCGTTGCGCATCAGGTTGATGGCTTCGATGAGGTTGGACTTGCCGCTGGCGTTGGGACCGATGAGCACGTTCAACGGGCGCAACTCGATCGGCTTCTGGTCTGGCCCAAAAGAAAGGAGATTGCGCGGCGTAATTTCGCGGATGAAGCCGGTCGCGATGTGATCGTTCATGGGCCTGTGCTTCCTACGATCTTACGCCATCGGATTCCTGCTTCAGCGGTTCAAGTGCGGCGGGGCATGGCGGACGCGCGTTTTTGCGGCGCTTGATGGGTGTGCAAAAGATCGGCTAGGCGATTCTTCCCGCAAGGGGCTGTTTGCAACGGCGCCCTCCCAGGGCACGCAATGTGCCGATGGGAGGGCGCCGCTGCTTTGGGAAGGCTGTCTGTCAGGAGTTCGAGCCCGCTAGCGGCCTGTCTTCTCGCTCAGCGGTACGATGTACAGCCGGGCTGTCACCGTGTTTGCGCCGATCGCGCTGATGGTGGCCATCTGGCCGGTGGCGTTGGCGGCAACCGGGACTGGGAATGAGACGGAGCTGGCGCCGGCCGGCACCGTGACCGTGGGCGGCAGGATGAGTTCGGCGGGGGCCGCGAGCGCCGCCGTGAGGCCTCCGGCCGGAGCCGGGCCCGCCAGCCTCAGAGTGGCCGTCACCTGAGTGCCCGGCAGGGCCTTGAGCGGACTCAGGGAGAGTCCCGCCAGCAGCACGGGTTTCGGATCCACGGTGAGTGTGGCGGTCAACGTCGTGGCATTCAGCGTGGCCGAGATCACGGCCGCGGTGGAGACCGCGACTCCGCCGGTGGAAATGGAGAACGAGGCGGAGGACTGCCCCGAGGGAACAGTGACGCTGGCCGGCACGGGCGCCGCGGCCGGCGCGCTGCTGGAGAGGCCCACCACCGCGCCGGATGGGCCGGCCGCCGCGCTGAGCGTCACCGTACCCGTGACGCCGGCGCCGGAGATGACCTGGACAGGCGAGACCGTGACGGACGTCAGCACAGCTTCTTCCGGCGGCGGATTGACGCCGGGCGCGCACACCGGAGTGCCGGCGGGCAGGCCGAACTCGAATGCGCCGGCGTCGATGAGTCCGACATCGCTGCGCGGTTCGCCGCAAAGAGGATGGTAGTACTGCATGACGGGGCGCAGCGGGTAAGCGCCGCCCTGGCCGGGATCCACGCCGGCATTGAGCGCGGCCGAGGAGAGGGTGAGGTGGTAGTCGTACTGCGCCGGGTTCGCGAAGCCCATGTTGCCGCTGGTGACGTTTCCGGCCAGGATGGCATTGCCCTGCGTGGTGACGATGCCATCGCCGGAGAAGATGTTGTTGCGCACCTCGGCCGGCAGAGGCACGGAGCCGCCCACCTGCACGAAGGTGGCGCCGGCGGCGCGCGTGCTGACGAAAGTGTTATTCACGGCGTAGAGCTGGTTGGGCGTGGTGGAACTCAGCGCCTCCATGCCGTAGGACAGCATGCCGCGGTTCTGAGTGCTGTCGCCCTGCTGCAGGATGTTGCCGATGACGTAGGCGAGCCCGGCGTTGGGCAGGTCCAGCTCATAACTGCCGCTGCCGGATTCCTGCGTGAGCCGGTTGTAAAGGATGTAGTTGGAGGCGGCGCGCGACTTCACCAGATGGCCCACGCTGGCACTGCGCGAATACGAGTAGCGCAGCGTGA